>CAZBKC010000524.1:0-2593 GCA_964492345.1 uncultured Steroidobacter sp.
CGTGGACATCGGCTGCGGCATGATGGCCACGCCCACCGCGGCCGGGATGATCGCGCGCAGCGTCGGGATCACCGAGCCGACGGTGGCACCGATGCCGAAGTGGACGTCGGGCATCGCGGCGATGTGCTTGTGCACGACCGGCAATCGCGCCGCGTTCTGCAACTGGCGCAGCGCCGACGGCTCCACCGGCACGCCGCGCGTCCACATCTTGATCGGCACGCTGCCTTCGGTGTGCTCGACGTCGTAGGGCAGGTCTTTGTCCATGGTGCGTGGCGACGATTGTGTCCGGGCGCGCACGGCCCGCGGCGAAGAAGGGGTTGCCCCGCTGCGACCAGGATCGATGAAACGTATGCAACAGGAAAGGCTGTAGTTCCACCGGCATTCGCAGCGCGGCAACCGAAAGGGGACGCGACAAGGGGGATGACAAGACAACTGGGCCGCTGCCGGTCGCCCGGCTGCTGCTTTGCCAACCTGGGCAGGTCGAGCGGCTCCGCTCGAGATCAAGCGGATGGACCGTGCTGAACGTGCGCATCAAGCGTGCGCCGGCAGGCGCAAAGCATGTCGGACCATGAGTCGCGGATTTGATCCGACGTGCCGCGCCGTTGCCACCACCGGTGCGCATGGGCAGGGTGAGGTTAATCGAGATCTGGCTGGTCGACAGGTCGGGCCGATTCCAGGTCGATTCGCTGACCGAGGGCCAGCTATGACCGCCTTGGTGAAGTGCCGCGCTTCCTCAGCGGCCGCGGTCAGCCTGACCCGGATCGATGATCATTCCATGGCCACGCTCGGCAGCCCCGTATGCTGCTTCATGGCCTCGCTCATCACGGCCGATGGCGAGGTCACCGACGAAGGCACGCGGGAATTCCTGCGCAACTACATGACGGAACTTCAGATGGAACAGGAGCGCACGACATGACACGAGTGTTATTGGTCGGCCAAGTGCCAGAGACGGTTGATTTCTCCGATCCGGCGCTGCCGCCGGGCCTGGACGCGCAGAAGATTCATGCCGGGATTGCGGACAGCATGCAACAAATGACGCAGCGGGGCTGGCAGGCCGATGTGTGCCTGGTCCGGCCTGACCAAACTGCCGGCATTGAACTCCAGCGTCAACTCGCATCCGCGACCTACGATTGCGTGGTGATCGGCGCCGGTGTTCGCAATCCCCCCAAGAGCCTGCTGTTGTTCGAGGTGCTGATCAATGTGGTGCACCAGTCGGCTCCCAGCGCCTCGATCGCGTTCAATACGCGGCCTCAGGACACTGCAAACGCAGCTGCACGCTGGCTCAAGGCGAGTAAGCGATCCTAACCGCCCGGCGTTGACTCAGCCTGTGGAAGCGGCAAGGCGGATGGGCTGCGCCCTGGCCGAGACCTTTCGTGACCGGCGTCTGATGTGCCGCTGAAACGGAAGGCAGCTTTGTACCAGTCACCCGGCCTTCATCGCCAACTGCCTCGTTGTCACTTGGCGAGCGCGGGTGTTTGTGACAACGCTGCCAGAAAGTCGGCGGGACGGTCGGCGTGGACCCAGTGGCCCGCGCTCTTGACGTCAATGACCCGCAGTTCCGGAAACGTCTGTCGGAACAACTTCAGGTCTTCGGATTGAACATAGTCCGACAGCGAACCACGGATCAGCGCTGTCGGCTTGACGTAGCGGCGCAGCAGCAACTCGGCTGGGAACCCCGTAATTGCAGTCATCTCGGCGCTGATGGCGGGCAGATTTACCCGCCAGTCGAAGTGCGACCCCTGCGCGACGAGGTTCTGCATCAGGAATCCAACCATGTCGTTGTCGTGAATTCGCTGGGTGAGCAATTGCATGGCATCAGCGCTCTTGGTCAGCGCGTTGGTGTCCACTGCCGACATGGCCTCCAGGTAGGTCGAGAATCGATCCGGGTACGAGACGGGTGCGATGTCGACAACGACCAGGTTGCCGACCAGTGCGGGAGTTTCGAGCGCCAGGGCCATCGCGGTCTTGCCGCCCATGCTGTGTCCGATGACCACGGGTGCCCCTAGCCTTTCCGACTCGATCAGCATTCGCACGTCCGCGGCCATCTCGGAATAGCTCATCGTTTCGGCCCAGGGCGACTGGCCGTGATTGCGCAGGTCGACACTGAAGACACGATGACTTGGCGCCAGGGCCTTCGCGACGCTCCTCCAATTGCGGCTCGATCCGAGCAGGCCATGCAAGATCACGACGGGAGTGCCGTCGCCGACGGCTTCGAAAGCGAGTTGCAGCGCCATTGCGAAGATGCCTACCTTTTTCTCGCGACCGAAAGTCGGTGCAGTGGGCCTCCAACAGAGCGTGGGATGTGGGTGAATCGTCTTGCCTTTGTCCGCCGGCTCGCATCCCATCCTATCTCGGCCGCAAGACACACTTCGCTGATCAGGTCGCCGGCGCGCTTGCCGACGAGGCCGCCGCCAATCAACTGGCAGCAACGCGATCGGCCAGAGTCAGACGAGACGCCGTAGAACCGACTACCCCCGGCGGCAGGCTTGTGGCCGGGGACGAGGTGTTGGTGGACATCAGCTGTATTGTGATCCGCCATGAAGGGCAGGTTCAGGGCAACGAGATCAGATCAGCGAGAGCCCGCCCGCGACCC
>CAZBKC010000525.1:0-639 GCA_964492345.1 uncultured Steroidobacter sp.
TAGCTGTTCAGCACCCCGCCCGCAAGCGCAGTCAGCGACACGAACAGCAGGTACGGGAAAGTCCAGCGCAGCATTTCCACTGCGAGCCCGAATTGCCCCGCATCCTTCGTGCGGAAACCGGGCGCACAGATCAGCACGATCAACGGTGCGATCACCACACCGATGATCGACAACACCAGCAGGAACAGCCCCATCGTGCCGGCGACCGAATCGACCAGCCCCCGCACTTCGTCAGTCGAGCGCTTTGTGCGGTATTCGGCCACCACCGGCACGAATGCCTGCGAGAACGCGCCTTCCGCAAACAACCGGCGCAGCAGGTTCGGAATCTGATTGGCCAGCACGAAGGCTTCGAGCGCGACGGCCGGGATCATCGAGGCATACACCACGTCGCGCACCAGCCCCGTGATGCGGGAGAGAAGCGTGGTGAACCCTACGACGGCAGTACTGCGGAAAAAGGCGCGGCTCATGCGTGAGGGCGCCGGGAGCGTTCGTGGTCGAAATTCATGCGGCGGCAATGGTACAGGGTTCCGACTTCCCTCCCCGCTTGCGGGGGAGGCCAGGGAGGGGCGCGCCACCGCATTCATCTCTACCCTGATTTGCCGTCCCGGGAGCCATCACCGACTTTTCCCTTGCCTTGGC
>CAZBKC010000525.1:649-1923 GCA_964492345.1 uncultured Steroidobacter sp.
GTCGACCGTCCGTGGCCAATATCAAGTCAGCTGAGAAGCGCGCCGAACAGACCATCAAGCGCCGTGCCCGCAACATGGCCGCACGCTCGAAGCTGCGCACCGCCATCAAGAGCGTTGTGAGCGCCGTGGAATCCGGCGACCAGGCCGCTGCCTCAGCCAGGCTGAAGGCCGCCGGGCCGGTCATCGATTCGATGGTCAACAAAGGCATCATTCATCGCAACAAGGCGTCGCGGCACAAGAGTCACCTGAATGCCCGCGTGAAGGAAATGGGCGCAGAGTAAGCGGCGCACGCAATCGGATCTGAAAAAAGCCGGGCATGCCCGGCTTTTTTTATTGCCGGGTACATCCCTAACTATTTGAATTTACGCGACCGATTCAACGGCGATCTCTTCGATACGCACCATCAGGGCCTGACACAGCGCATCGGTGCCCTGCCTCGATAATCCCGAGATCCGGAAAACCGGCCCCTTCCAGCGCAGCCTCCTGACAATGTCCTTGCACACCTTGTCGGCTTCATCGGCGGGCATCAGGTCGACTTTGTTCAGCACCAGCCATCGCTCTTTCTTCCCCAGATCGGCACTGAATTTCTTCAATTCGGCCGTGATCGCACGAGCATCCTTGACCGGATCGGCATCGGGGTCCGGTGGAGAAATGTCGACCAGGTGAAGCAATACACGGGTGCGCTGCATGTGCTTGAGGAACTGGATTCCCAGCCCGGCACCATCTGCTGCGCCCTCAATCAGGCCGGGAATGTCCGCCATCACGAAGCTTCTGTGGTCCCCAACGCGAACAACGCCGAGATTGGGATACAGCGTGGTAAACGGATAGTCGGCAACTTTCGGCTTCGCGGCGGAAACAGCCCGGATCAGCGTCGATTTGCCGGCATTGGGCAAACCCAGCAGTCCGACGTCCGCCATCACCTTGAGCTCGAGCCGAAGCTCGCGTTTTTCGCCCTCCAGGCCGGGCATGGCCTTTCGCGGAGTGCGGTTGGTGCTTGTCTTGAATCGGGCATTACCCCAGCCGCCCTTGCCTCCCTTCGCAACCAGCAAGCGCTGACCCGCCGCCGTGATGTCGCCGAGCTGCTCTTCGGTATCGACATCGACAACCACGGTGCCGATCGGCACCGGCACGACCAGATCCTCGCCGCCGGCGCCGGTACAGTCTGCGCTGCCGCCCTGCTGACCGTTCGGTCCGCGAAAGGCCCGCCTGAAACGGAAATCAGCCAGCGTGTTGATGCCTTCCACGCCTTCCAGATAGATGTCGGCACCCTTGCC
>CAZBKC010000525.1:1933-2577 GCA_964492345.1 uncultured Steroidobacter sp.
TCGCGACGAAAGCCCACTGCACCACGGCCGCCGTGGCCGGCACTGACTTTGATGGTTGCTTCGTCGACGAAACGCATGGGGATGGGCTACGGCCGCTTTCTTCGTGTGGCGGCCGGCTTCAGCCGGCCTGCTACCACTGGCAATGGACTATGTACCAACAAAAAGCCCCGGTCAGGCCGGGGCTTTCATACAACAGCGGCGAAGCTGCTGTTATTCGGGAATCACGCTCACGAACGTCTTTCGATCGACGCCCTTCTTGCGGAAGTGGACGCGGCCTTCGGCCGTCGCAAACAGCGTGTAATCCGTGCCGGTGCCGACGTTGTCGCCCGCACGATAAACCGTGCCGCGCTGACGCACGATGATGTTGCCCGCGATCACGCGCTCACCGCCGAACTTCTTGAGACCGAGTCGCTTCGACTCGGAATCGCGACCGTTCTTGGTACTACCGCCTGCCTTTTTGTGTGCCATGACTGCTCTCCAGGAAGGGACTGGCGACTGGTGATCAGTGAGCAGGTCAGAGATCGATGTTCTGACCATTCACCATTCACCAGTCACTTCATTCTGTTATCCAACGATGCTGGTGATCTTCACTTCGGTGTAGGACTGACGATGCGTGCCCTGGCGCAGGTAGTGCTTGCGGCGAC
>CAZBKC010000526.1:0-971 GCA_964492345.1 uncultured Steroidobacter sp.
GGCTTGAGTTCTAAGAGCTCTTAAGGATCAGCGAATATGGCCAGAGTTGAAAAAGCAGCTGCAACCGAC
This sequence comes from uncultured Steroidobacter sp., assembly GCA_964492345.1. Lineage (GTDB taxonomy): Bacteria > Pseudomonadota > Gammaproteobacteria > Steroidobacterales > Steroidobacteraceae > Steroidobacter. The sequence continues at coordinate 70 of CAZBKC010000526.1, forward strand.
GAGTACATCGAAAAGCTCGTAGCGGTGAACCGCGTCGCCAAGGTCGTGAAGGGCGGACGTCAGTTCGGTTTCACGGCGCTGACGGTCGTCGGCGACGGTCGCGGCAAGGTCGGCTTCGGATACGGCAAGGCGCGCGAAGTGCCGGTTGCCATCCAGAAGGCCATGCAGGCAGCCCGCAAGAACCTCGCCAATGTGGCGTTGAAGAATGCGACGCTGCACTACGCGCTGAAGGGTGCGCACGGCACGACGCGTGTGTACATGCAGCCCGCTGCTGATGGTACCGGCCTCATCGCCGGCGGCGGCATGCGCGCGGTGTTCGAGTGTGCCGGCGTTCGCAACGTGCTGGCGAAGAGCTACGGCTCGCGTAACCCGATCAACGTGGTGCGCGCGACGTTCAAGGCACTGACCAGCATTCAGTCGCCCGAAGACATCGCTGCGAAGCGCGGCAAGCGCGTCGAAGACATCCTGGGCGCCTGAGCGCCGAAGTGACCCGACTGGACTGAAGTCATGGCCAACGCGAAAACGAAGTCGATCAAAGTCACGCTGATCAAGAGCGTGTTCGGACAGCTGAAGTCGCACCGCGCTACCGTGCGTGGCCTCGGCTTGCGCAGGATCCGTGACACTGCGGTCGTCGCTGACACGCCCGAGATTCGCGGGATGATCCGCGCTTCGGGCCACATGCTGAAAGTGGAAGAAGCGGTCTGAGCATTGCTCGACAGCTAACCTGGGATTGAATCGCATGAAACTGAACACCATCTCTCCGGCTCCCGGCAGCAAGAAGACGCGTCTGCGCGTCGGCCGCGGTGCATCCGCCGGCCAGGGCAAGACCTGCGGCCGTGGCGTCAAGGGTCAGCGCGCTCGCAAGGGCGGCTATCACAAGGTCGGTCTCGAAGGCGGTCAGA
>CAZBKC010000526.1:981-1712 GCA_964492345.1 uncultured Steroidobacter sp.
GTTCCAAGGTGAAACCGACGGTCGCCGAAGTTCGCCTGTCCGAGCTGGCGAAGCTCGAAGGTGCAGTGGTCGATCTGGAGGTGCTGAAGGCCGCGAACGTGGTTCCGGCGCAGGCGCTGCGTGCGCGCATCGTCGCTTCAGGCGAGTTCACCAAGGCTGTGACGGTCAAGGGCATTCACCTGACCAAGGGCGCGAAGGCAGCGATCGAAGCGGCCGGCGGCAAGGTCGAAGCCTGATTGTTGGTTGATTGCAGTCCGTAGCTACTAACTGAATCACCAGAGAACCCGTGGCCACCAAATCCGCCACCGCATCGCTCTCAGCCTTTGGCGAGATGACCCGCTTCGCCGAGTTGCGTCAGCGGTTGTTCTTCCTGCTGGGTGCGCTGATCGTGTACCGCATCGGAACGTTCATTCCGGTGCCGGGCATCGATCCTGTGGCGTTGGCGCGATTCTTCGAATCGCAGCAGGGCACGATCCTGAGCATGGTCAACATGTTCTCCGGTGGTGCGATCGAACGCTTGTCGATTCTTGCGCTGGGTGTGATGCCGTACATCTCGGCCTCGATCATCATCCAGATGATGGCGGTGGTCGTGCCGTCGCTGGCTGCGATCAAGAAAGAGGGCGAGTCGGGCCGTCGCAAACTGACTCAATACACGCGCTACGGCACGGTATTTCTGGCAGCGGTGCAAGGATCTTCTGCAGCGATTGCGTTGCAGAATCAGGGTGTCGTGA
>CAZBKC010000526.1:1722-2577 GCA_964492345.1 uncultured Steroidobacter sp.
ACCACTCTGATTGCGGGGACGATGTTCCTGATGTGGCTCGGCGAGCAGATCACCGAGCGCGGCCTGGGTAATGGTATTTCGATGATCATCCTGGCCGGTATTGTCTCGGGATTGCCCGCCGCGGTGGCCGGTACGCTGGAACTGGTCCGTACCGGTGAACTGAATCCGGCGTTCGCGCTGATCCTGTTCGGCATGGTCGTCGCGGTGACTGCATTTGTCGTATTTGTCGAGCGTGGCCAGCGTCGCATCCAGGTCAACTATGCGAAGCGTCAGCAGGGTCGGAAGCTGTATGCGGGACAGAGCACCCACCTGCCGTTCAAGCTGAACATGTCGGGCGTGATTCCGCCGATCTTCGCGTCGAGCCTGCTGCTGTTCCCGGCGACGATTGCAAGCTGGTCCGGGACGTCGCAGGGATGGAGCTGGCTGCAGAATGTGTCCGCCGCCCTCGGGCCCGGCCAGCCGGCTCACATGTTGTTGTACGGAGCACTGATCATCTTCTTCGCGTTCTTCTATACCGCGCTGGTGTTCAACTCGCGCGAGACTGCGGAGAACCTGAAGAAGTCGGGTGCCTTCATTCCCGGCATCCGTCCTGGTCAGCAGACCGGCGAATATATCGACAAGGTGCTGACTCGGCTGACCGTCTGGGGTGCGTTGTACGTCGCGACCGTCTGCTTGCTGCCAGAGTTTCTGATTTCGAAGTTCAGCGTGCCGTTCTACTTCGGTGGAACGTCGCTGCTGATCATGGTGGTGGTGATCATGGATTTTCAGGCCCAGGTTGCGGCACATCTCATGTCGCACCAGTACGAAGGTCTGATGAAGAAGGCCAACCTGCGTGGTTACGGCCGCCCAGGTCAG
>CAZBKC010000527.1:0-2571 GCA_964492345.1 uncultured Steroidobacter sp.
CAGCGTATCCAGCGCCTTCTGGAACCGGTTCGCGTGCGAGCGTTCCGCCTTCGCGAGCGTTTCGAACCAGTCGGCGATCTCGTCGAATCCTTCGTCGCGGGCCTGTTTCGCCATGCCCGGATACATGTCGGTGTACTCGTGCGTTTCGCCGGCGATGGCGGCCTTCAGATTCAGCGACGTACCGCCGATCGGCAGCCCCGTCGCCGGATCGCCCACCCCTTCCAGGTATTCCAGGTGACCGTGCGCGTGCCCGGTCTCGCCTTCCGCCGTCGAGCGGAAGACCGCAGCCACATCGTTGAAGCCTTCCACGTCCGCTTTGGCTGCGAAATACAGGTAACGACGATTCGCCTGCGACTCGCCCGCGAATGCGTCCTTCAGGTTCTGCTCGGTCTTGCTGCCTTTGAGACTGCTCATTGCATTGGATCCTCGCGTGGGTGAAATTAGACAGAGTCTAACTTCGTGAAAATCTAGTCCCGCGGTCAGGTCAAGTCAACGCTTGGGCGTGACGGAAACTGCTCACATCGCCGGCAGAGGATTCACTGCAATTGACCCTCTCAGATCGCGCGGGCAAGCTTGCCGCCGCCCGCCACCCCTGCCAGCCACCGGACGTGCTTTTTCAAGTGAGCAAGAAGCCAACGACGCCTGAAGCGACGAATGCCGATGGCCCTGCCCCCGACTTCGAAGCCTCCCTGGCCGAACTCGAAGGAATCGTCGAAAAGCTCGAACAGGGCGAACTGCCGCTGGAGGAGTCGCTGAAACAATTCGAACGCGGCGTGCAGCTGACCCGCCTGTGTCAGACGGCACTGACCCAGGCCGAACAGAAGGTCGAAATCCTGTTGCGCAAGTCCGGCGGCAACGCCGAAGAATTCGAAGCAAGCCCGTTCGAAACGGACGACGAAGGCACCTGATTCATTCCATCGTGACTATTCCAAGAGATCCAGGCTTCGCTCAGCGGCTCGAAGGCTGGCACGCACGTATCGAGGCGGAGCTGTCCGCGCGACTGCCTGCGGCCGATGCACATCCGGTTCGTCTGCACGAGGCGTTGCGGTACAGCGTACTGAACGGCGGCAAACATATTCGCCCGGCACTCGTCTATGCCACGGCCCGATCGCTGGGAGTGCCGGAGTCGCAGGTCGACGGCGCCGCATGCGCGGTCGAGTTCATCCACGCGTATTCGCTCGTGCATGACGACCTGCCGGCGATGGACAACGATGAGATGCGGCGCGGCCGCCCGACCTGCCACAAGGCCTTCGACGAGGCAACCGCCATCCTCGTCGGTGATTCGCTGCAGGTACTCGCCTTTCACGCACTGGCCAGTGGCCACGGCCTGCCGAAGGATCCGGCCGTCAGGCTGCGCCTCGTGGAAATCCTTGCCGAAGGCAGCGGCACCAACGGCATGGCCGGCGGACAGGCCATCGACCTCGCCGCCCAGGGCAAGAAACTGACCGTCGGCGAAGTGGAAGAAATGCACGCCCGCAAGACGGGAGCCCTGATCCGCGCGAGTGTGCTCATGGCCGCGTACTGCGCTGCGAACCTGCAGGCACCGGTGAAACAGGCACTCGACCAGTATTCGCGGGACATCGGCCTGGCGTTCCAGATCCAGGACGATCTGCTCGACGTGGAAGGCGACAGCAGACTGCTGGGCAAGGCGACCGGCGCGGACCGTGCCAACGACAAGCCGACCTATCCATCGGCAATCGGCATCGACGCCGCGCGCCAGCGCATGCATGAACTGCACGCCAGCGCGCTGGTCGCACTCGAAATCATCGGGCCCGCTGCGGCTCCGCTCGCCTCTCTTTCCGACTGGCTGGTCCTGCGACGGCACTGAAACCGATTGCGGTAAACTCACTTACATGACGCAACCCGAGTATCCGCTGCTGTCGAAGATCGACTCGCCCGCCGACCTGCGGGCGCTGCCGGCCGCGCAGCTGGACGACGTGGCAGCGGAGTTGCGCCGGTACCTGATCGATACCGTCAGCCAGATGGGAGGTCACTTCGCTGCGGGCCTCGGCACGGTCGAACTCACTGTCGCACTGCACTACGTCTTCAACACACCCAGCGACCGACTCGTCTGGGACGTCGGCCACCAGGCGTATCCGCACAAGGTACTGACGGGTCGTCGCGACCGGCTGCAGACCATCAAGCTCAAGGACGGCCTGGCCCCCTTCCCGACGCGCTCGGAAAGCGAGTACGACACGTTCGGCGTCGGACACTCGAGCACATCGATCAGCGCCGCGCTCGGCATGGCGATCGGTGCGCAGCGCAGCGGCCACAAGCGCCGCATCGTCTCGATCATCGGCGATGGCGCACTGAGCGCCGGCATGGCCTTCGAAGCGCTGAATCACGCCGGCAGCCTCGACGTCGACATGCTCGTCATCCTCAATGACAACGACATGTCCATCTCCGAGAACGTCGGCGCCTTCTCCAACTACTTCGCCCGGGTACTCTCGGGCAAGCTGTATGCGACTCTGCGCGAAGGCAGCAAGAAAGTCCTGCGTCGCATGCCGACCGTCTGGGAGCTCGCCCGACGTTCGGAAGAACACATGAAGGGCATGGTGCTGCCGGGCACGA
>CAZBKC010000528.1:0-2560 GCA_964492345.1 uncultured Steroidobacter sp.
GCGCGTGCAGGGTCTGATGACGGCACGGCAAGAGTGGCGCGGGCATGATGCGCGCTGCCGTTGAACTGCCAACGGGAGACGCCTGGACCAGTCTCGTCGGGATTCCTGCGTCGTCCTTGTAGATATGACTATGGGTCATGGATATGGCGGCCTAACAATCGCTTTTTTGGGTGTTTACACGGGTCTACGCTACATCTCCATTAGATATTTGCATAGCTACGAGGAGACAGCCATGGACGAGTATCTGTTTACGGTGCTGGCGAAGCTGAAGGCGGACAGGTTGCAGCTGGAGCGCGCAGAGCGTCAGCGGAATGCGGAGGACAACGCGATTGCCGTCCCCGCGCATCGCTCGCCGCGAGCACGGCGCAGTCAGGTCGTGTCGTCGGAGTTGTTGTCGATCGTGCCCACGCATGGGTTGCGCGGGTGGAGTTGATTTCAGCAGGACGTGAGCCGGAACGGCGCGTCACAAGGAGAATCGTCATGAAGAGTCTGAGCTTGATCGCTATTGCAGCATCCCTGGTCATCAATGCCGGCGCGCTGGGTGTGATTGCGTCGGGCATCGAGGAATCGTCGCTGCCACACGGGCAGGTCGTCGTGACGGAGCTGGCCGCAGAGGCGGCTTCCGTGTACGCGCAGGCCGGCGACGATGTGCCGGTTCGCGGCGCAGCGGCGTTGTGGCCCAATGGCACTGCATTAAGCCGATAGCTGCTGTGCGTAGCTGCTTCTCCGCCCCCTCCTCCGCGCAGCGGGGGAGGGTTGGGGTGGGGGTGAGCGAAGCGATCCGGCTCTTCTCATGCTGCCGCTGCCCCCTCCCTGCCCTCCCTCGCAAGCGGAGGAGGGGAAGAAACAGAAAGCCCTTGCGCCTAATGCAGTGCCATTAGGCTAAGCCGGCCTCAAACCGTCAGGCTGAAGCCTGACCCACAGGAAGAGAACCGCGCTCGAAGTCGGTCCTGCAAATGTCCTTACGTCGCCATCGCATGAACCAGTCTGCCGAGTTTCTCGATTGCACGGTCGATGGCGGGCGACCAGGGCAGTCCGCAGCTCAGGCGCACGTAGTTGCGATAGTCGGCCTTGGCGGAAAACACGAGACCGGGTGCGATGCCGATGCGGCTTGCCAGCGCGGTCCGGAACAGTTCGACCGCATCGACACTGGTCGGCAATTCGATCCAGATCACGATGCCGCCGGCCGGTCGGGTGATGCGCGTGCCGGCAGGGAAGTGGCGTGCGACGGCGTCGATGAAGCTCTGCGCATTCGTGCAGAGCATGGCGCGAACGCGTCGCAGGTAGCGGTCGTAGCCGCCGCTGGCGTAGTAACGCGCGAGCACGAGCTGCTGCAGCGTCGGGCACGCGACGGAGGAATAGAACTTCGCGCGCGCGATGTCGGTATGGAACTGCGGCGTGATGGCCCAGCCGATGCGGTAGCCGAGTGCAATGGTCTTCGACACCGAGCCGCAGGAAATCACCAGCCCCGTCTCGTCGAAGGCCCGCATGGAAGTCGGCCGGACGCTGCCGTAGTGCAGGTCGCCATAGATGTCGTCCTCGATGATCGGCACTTCCATGCCGGTCAGCGTCGCGACGATGTCCTGCTTCGCATCGTCCGGCGTCAGCGTGCCGGTGGGATTGTTGAAATTCGGTATCAGCACCGCTGCCGAGAGGCGGGTGCTGCGGGCAATGGTGCGCACCGCATCCGCATCGATGCCGGTACCAGGGCGATTCGGCACTTCGATGACCTTCAGACGCAGGTGTTCGATGGCCTGCAGCAGGCCGAAGTAGGTGGGCGATTCGACCAGCACGGTATCGCCGGGCTGGCAGACGACGCGCAGCGAGAGCGTGATGGCATCCATCGTGCCGCTCGTGATCACGACGTGCTCGGGGTCGGTGGGCGCGCCGGCGAGGGCCATGCGCTTGGCAACCTGCCGGCGCAATTCCGGATCGCCGGGTGGTGGGATGAGTTCACCCGCGTGCAGCGGCCGGTCGCGCAGCACTTCGCGGGTGAGATTGTTCAGGCGCTGGGTCGGATACATCGAGGGCGAAGTGAAGGCGCCGTTCAGCGGAATGATGTCGCTGCGGCTCAGGGCCTCGCGGCAGATATCGAGCATTTCGGCGGCGACGGATGTGGGACGTCGTGATCGCGTGGGCTTGGCGCGCGGTTCCGGAACCGTCTGCGGATCCGGCGGCCGCACATAGAAGCCCGACTGCGGCCGCGCCTCGATCAGCCCGATGCTTTCGAGATGAACGTAAGCCTGCACGACCGTGGAGACGCTGACTTTCGCCGTGCGGCTCATGCTTCGCACAGAGGGAATGCGATCGTTGGTGCGCAGCGTGCCGGTCGCGATCTGGGTCTCGACCAATCGCGCGACACGTTCGTAAAGCAGCGGCGCCTGCGAAGACATGAGCTCATAGAGGCTGGAGGCATGGGCTGGAGGCTGGAGGTCAGAATTTGCGGCGTTCGCCGGTTGTTCTGCCTCCAGCCTCCAGCCTCCGGTCCCCAGCCACTTCTTTCTGCAACTGTATTGGCGGGAGGTCAGTCTACCTGAATCTGTACTGGTTGCCAGTTCGC
>CAZBKC010000529.1:0-676 GCA_964492345.1 uncultured Steroidobacter sp.
GTCGACGGGGTCTTTCGGCTTTTCTGGACTGGCATGACTGAATCACTCCGTAACGAAACGTATCTCTCGCCTCTGCGGCCTTCAGCGTTTGCGCATCAGGTCGCGCAGATTTCCAAACGATCTCTGCGTGGGCTCATCGTCGCCTGCGGCAGTCTCGGGCACGAGCGCCCTGGCCTTGCAATCCTGAGCCTCATGCTTCGGCACGAGCGGCAGCGCGAGCAGCGCCTGATCTTCCGCGAGCATCTGCAGATCGAGTCGCGCCGGATCGGCCAGGACCGCCTCGTACCCGCCAGGCTCCTGATCGAGTTCCTCGGCCTCACGCACGAGGATCAGCCGGAATTGCTCATCCACCGGCAACTCGAACGGCTTCATGCAGCGTTGACAGGGCAGCACCAGCATTCCGCTCAGCCCACCATCGATCGCGACCCGCCCCTCGAACTGCGAAAAGGCGAAGCGCACGATGAGCTGCGAACCGTCCAATGCGCCTGCGTCTCGCAGTCGCGGCAGATCCGCAGCGGTAAAGCGCCTCTCGACCGTGGTTCCCGAATGTGCGCAGATCGAAGCGTCGATAGGATTCCCGGCAACAACGCCGGTGTGGACGCCCTGGGGTCGCGACATGGGGCGCGTATACTAGCGGCGACCCCTCGGGCTGTCAAAAGAAAAACCCTGATAAATG
>CAZBKC010000529.1:686-2545 GCA_964492345.1 uncultured Steroidobacter sp.
AAGCCTGATAAATGCTTGTTTTTCTAGGAGATCGACTGGCACCCGATTCCCTCGGAAACAGCCTCATCCGGAAACTGAGCACATGACCCCACCTGCCGCTGTCTCGACCCCGCCACGACTGGTCCTTGCCTCGACCTCACAGTACCGCCGTCAGCTGCTGGAACGCTTTGGAATCCGTTTTACGGTCGCCGCGCCGGACGTCGACGAATCTCCCCTGCCCGGGGAAACCCCTGTCGACCTGGTCAGCCGCCTGGCAAGAGCCAAGGCCGAGGCGGTCGCTCACCGACACCGCGGCAGCCTGATCATCGGCTCGGATCAGCTTGCGGTCTTCGGCAGGGACATCATCGGCAAGCCTGGCAATCCGGAGCGCTGCGTGGAGCAGCTTCGCGCCTTCAGCGGTCACCGCCTGGCTTTCCATACCGCCGTACACGTTGTGCATTCCGATACAGGCGCAAATGAAGGTCATCTCGATGCGACCACGGTTCATTTCCGCAAGCTGTCGCACGAAGAGATCGACCGCTACGTTGCGCGCGAGCGCCCGGTGAATTCGGCCGGCGGATTCAAGATCGAGTCGCTCGGCATCACGCTGTTCGATCGCGTGGAATCGGAAGATCCCACGGCACTCATCGGACTGCCGCTGATCTGGCTGTCCGGCGCGTTACGGCGCGCGGGTTTTCATCTGCCTTAAAGCGTCTAACAGAGAGTGAGCAGCTGCGCTGCGCCCCCTCCCTGCCCTCCCCCGCAAGCGGGGGAGGGGAAAAGAAAGTTTCTTTGCAGCTAATTCCCCTTCCCCCTCTCGGCAAGCGCATCCAGCACGGACTGCAGCTCCGGCGGTAGTTCCGCCGACACCGTGAACGGCTGTCCCCCGCGCTCGAAGCTCAACGAGTGCGCGTGCAGGAACATGCGATTCAGGCCGAAAGGCTTCAGCAACGCATCCCGCTCGCGATCACCGTACTTCTCGTCGCCTGCCACCGGATACCCGGCATGGGCCGCGTGCACGCGAATCTGATGCGTGCGACCGGTGCCCAGATTCACATCGAGCAGCGTCGCCAGCCTGCCGAAATGCCGGACTGGCTTGAACGTCGTCACGGCCTGCTGTCCTTCCGCGTGCACGCGCACCACCCGTTCGCCCCCCTGCTTCAGATTCGTCTTCAGGGGCAGATCGATGGTCTTGGTGCCGAAGGGCCACTTGCCGCAGACCAGCGTCAGATAGCGCTTCTCCATTTGCCGCTCGCGCAGCATCGCGTGCAGTTCGCGCAGCACGGCACGACGCTTGGCGATCAGCAGGCACCCGCTCGTCTCCCGATCCAGCCGATGCACGAGTTCCAGTTCCTTGAGATCCGGATGCAGCGCCCGCAGCGTCTCGATGACCCCGAAACTCAGCCCGCTGCCACCGTGCACGGCAACGCCCGCGGGCTTGTTCACCACGAAGAGATCGCGATCGTCGTGGATGACCGCTGACGCAATGAAATCGCGCAGGGAACGTGAAGGCGAATCCGTCTGCTCGCGCGGCTTCAGTTTCACGGGAGGCACGCGGATGCGATCGCCTTCCGCCAATCGATGGTCCGGCCCGACGCGCTTGCTGTTCACACGCACTTCACCGCTGCGCAGGATGCGATACACCAGGCTGCGAGGGGCATCCTTGAGAATCCTCAGCAGGAAATTGTCGATGCGCTGGCCTGCGTCGCCCGGCCCGGCTTCGACGTGGCTGACTTTGGCGGGGATGCCCGATCCTGTCGGGGAATCCGCTGAAACCTCGCTCGTGTCAGGCGTTGGACGGGTCGATCTGGGCATTCGCGCTCGGGCCGACAAAGTATTCGTAAGCCATTGATTGAAAAAAGATGGCCTGTTATATTCCG
>CAZBKC010000530.1:0-2537 GCA_964492345.1 uncultured Steroidobacter sp.
GAAACGCATCGCACCGCGCGCTTCGAAATTGGCGACGAAGGGCGGATCGAGCTTGACGTAGGTCGCCGGCAGCTTGGGCTTCGCCGGCGCATGCTCCGCTCCCGCCTTGGCGGTCTCCTCCTTCGTGCCCGTCATGAAGTACACACCGGTTCCCGCAGCGCCCGCGGCCAGCAATGCCACCAGGATCACCAGGATCATCTTCGACCCGGAACGTGGGGCAGGTGCAGCTACGGCGGCTTCAGCCATCGACGGACTCCTCGACATTCACAAATGACTGAGCCTTGATTAGCAAGGCTCGTGCCACGGGCCGCGACAGTGCACCAAATGCCTTTAAAACAAGTGTTTTCAGCGTTTCCGGCGAGTGTGAACTGCGGCACACACGTCGGAAAGTTGGCGGGGTGAGGGTGACGGAGATCACAGAGGGGCTGCTGGGTACTGGGCGCTGGGCTGCTGGCCAGAGAAGAGCGTGCGCCTTCGGTGTGAATCCGGCTGAAGCCCAATGGCACTGACTTGCTGTAAGCACGATTGCTCTTGTTCTGTCATTCCCGCGCAGGCGGGAACCTAGCGAGTTCCGCGCGTCCGCACTGATCCGAAGGCCTGGATCCCCGCCTGCGCGGGGATGACGAGATTGAGTCAGTGCCATGTGCACCGTACCCACAAAGATACTGGCTGACTTCCTTGTCTTCCTCTGGCCAGCAGCCCAGCGCCCAGTACCCAGCAGCCCTCCCTTACACGTACTCGTCCACCAGGCCCAGGCGCGCGGCGATCTGTACGGATGCGACGTCGGTCTCACTCGCGCCGCCGCCGACATCGCTCGTCGCCGCCGAGGAGGACTGTCGCGACTGTTCCCGCGGTGCCTCGTGATGCACGCCGGCATCTGCCAGCGACAGTCCCTGCGAAGCGAAGAGTTCGCGCAGGCGCGGCAGTGCCTGCTCTATGGCGGCACGTGTATCGGCGTGAGCCGATCCGAACCACACCGACGCCTGGTCGTCGCGCACGGAGATGCGGACTTCGAGCGGACCCAGGTGCTCCGGGTTCAGGCGCAGCGATGCGGAGTGCTGGCCGCGTTCGCTCATGAGCATCATGCGGGTGCTGAGTTCGTCGGCCCACTGCGAACTGCCGACCGGGCTGTGCAGCGTGCGCGTCGGTCCCGCATCCGGCGCCGCGGTGAACCGCAACTGGTTCGACACGTCGCTGGCGAGATGCGGTTGCTGCGAACCCGGCGCCGGCGACTCGGACGACTGCGTGTCCACGCCGTTGGCCGCATCGAGCAGAGTCTTCGTGATCGCCGCGTCGGCCGCTGCGGACGAAGCTCCTGGTGTCGTCGTCGTGATGGCCGCAAGCTCACCGCCGGAAGCAGTGGCTTGAGGCGGCGGTGTCGTCGGCAAGGTCAGCGCCGGAACGGGCACGCCCGTGTTCGCCGCGGCATCCTGCATTGCCGTCTCGGTGTCGATATCGCTGTCTGTTACTGCCGTCGCGGCCGCAGGCTTGCTACCTGCCTGCGCCACCGGCGCGCCGAGCAGTTGCCCGAGCATGAGCAGGAAATCGCCGGCGGCGACCTCGGTGGTCGCAGCGCCGGACGTGGGCGGCGCGGCAGGCGGCGCCGCAGGAATCTTCGGTGTACTCATTGCAATCATCGCTCCACACGCCCCGCTCGGAGCAGGGCCCTCTCATCGATTTCGTTCTGTTCGCGTTTGTCGGCCGCGCGACGTTCTTCGTCCCGCCACTTGTCGGCGACGTGATCCAGCGCCCTGGCGCGCTTCGCCGCTTCCTGCCAGCGCAAGCGCTCGGTATCGCACTCGTGACGCGCGCGGCTCACGATGGCACGCTGCTGCCTGATGGCTTCGCCGAGTCGCGCAAGAAACGCCTGATAGTCGCGCAATTCCGTCACACCGATGCCGCCTGCAGCACGGTCCGTGTACTGGCGCTGATAGTCCTCGGCGTAACGTTCTAGATCCGCGAGCTTTCCTTCCGCCTCATGCTGATTGCGCTCCGCGCTCGCCACGCGCAATGCGGCGCGACGCTCGGCATCGTCGGCGAGGTTCTGCACGGGTTGCAGGCGGGTGGCGCGGGACATGTGGAAGCGGCCGACTGGTCAACTGGTCTGCTGGTCTGCTGGCCAGAGGAAGAATGACGAGGCGCGATGGCGCACGCTCTTACTCTTACTCTGGCCAGCAGACCAGAGACCAGTAGGCCAGCGACCAGTAAGCCAGCGACCCCGCTTCACGCTCCCTCCCCTGCCACTTGCGCCAGCGCAGCCACGCTCTCTGCATAGTCCACCTTCTCTTTCATATCCTGCTGCAGGAACTGCTGGATCGCCGGCCATTGCGCGATGGCTGCATCGATGCGCGGGTCTGAGCCCTTCTGATAGGCGCCGATCGCAATGAGGTCTCGATTCTGCTGGTACGAGGACAGCGACTGTCGCAGGCGACGCGCCATGGCGCTGTGCTCCGCCGGCACGATTTCATGCATGGCGCGACTGATCGATGCTTCGACGTCGATGGCGGGATACTGTCCGGCCTCGGCAATGCGCCGCG
>CAZBKC010000531.1:0-2524 GCA_964492345.1 uncultured Steroidobacter sp.
ATGACAATAAGGCGAATCCCGACGCTCGAACCAGTTCCCGTTTTTGAAGATCGGAAACTTGCACCAGTTCAAAGTTCTTGGCCCCTTGTCGGTGGACGCCGACGTGGAAGTACCGCGCAGGGCTGCCCGAGCGCCCCGTGACGTCGCCGCGACACCGCCGCGACCAGCCCCGGCAGATTCCGAAATTGCAGTTTGCCGACTGATAGTTACGGCGGCACCGACGATGTATTTCTTCGGCAACAACTGATATTTCTTCTTCTGCCGCAATGAGTTACGCACAGGCGGCGGCGTGAAAGTTTCTCGACAAGCGGCCTGTTGCGCGTTCATGATCAGGTCCAGAGCGAGGGGATCCACCGTCGGGGCAGGGCATGAACCACCAAATAGAATTCCGCTCCCAGGTTTCCTGCAAGCAGCGAGGCGCGCTCGAACGACTCGTCTTTTTCAATTCGTGCCAGGCGCGCGTTGCCGCCGGTATTGCCGACGCCGTCGAGATGTACGGTGCTCCCGAGATCGTGCCGGAAGCCCCTGACCGGCTGCGTTTGTCGATCGCGGGCATGCAGGACGCGCAGTGCCTGTTCGCTGTGGAGCAGGAGACCGGCAAGCCGGCGGGGGTCGCGATCTATATCCGTCCCGACCTCGAACACATCACGGTCCTGCATCTGAGCATCGCCGCCGAATACGCCAGCGGCGGGTTGTTCGCCGATGAACAGCTACTGCTTCGTCTGCTTCGCGAAGTGCGGCGATCGACGCGCCGCGTGAAGGGGGTTCGTCGACTCGAGCTCTACTACGGCCGCAGCAAGGTACTCCGCTGGCGCAGCGAGGACGCTGTTTTCGCCTCTGAACTCGCCAGCTAGAAACTGCCATTCTGTCGCTGGCGGCCCCCGCGCCGCCCAGCTATAAGCCTGCTTCTCCTCGAAGCAACGGCTCTCTCCCACCAAGTGAATATCGACCAGCAACGGGGTACGGAATTTTCCGTTGCCACGCAGCGCATCACGCTGGCCATTGTCGGCGTGCTGTCTGCATTCGTACTGGGTTTGTTCGGCAGGCAATTCTGGGTGCTGGACCTGTTCGCGCATTTCCGCATCCAGTATGCGGCCGTGCTGACCGCGTGCGGTCTGGCGCTGCTGCTGCAGAGGCGGCTACGCAGCGCGGCGGCTGTGCTGGTGCTGGCCGCAGCAATGGCTGTGAGTGTTGTCGGTTACACAGGATGGCCATCGCAGCAAGCGCAGGCCGCGACGGGCGGGTTTCGCTTCGTTACCTTCAATCGCTACTTCCACAACAACAACTTCGTGGCTATCGGCGAATGGCTGGAGGGTTCCGGGGCGGATGTCATCGCCCTGCAGGAAGTCGATTCGCTGTGGGCAGTACGTCAGCTCGCTGCGGTGTTGCCGCAGTATCCGCACGTCTATGCGGAACCGGATGCCGAGGTCGACGTGGCGATCTTCAGTCGCTGGCCGATTCGCAGCGGCGAGATGGTTGAACTGACCCCGCGCGGCGAACAGGTCGCGAAGACGGTGATCGACTGGAAGGGTCAGCCGATCACGCTCATCGGTGTGCATCTGCACTGGCCGATGGGAGCGGAGAATTCGCGGCTGCGCGATGCTGAATTGCGTGAGCTGGCGGCACTGGCCCGCGAGATTCCGGGTCCGTTGCTCATCGGCGGGGATTTCAACATCACGCCGTGGTCGCCGGTATTTCGAGAGGTTCTCGCGGACTCAGGACTGGCCGACTGCGCGCGCGGCCAGGGACTCGTGGCGAGCTGGCCGTCATGGCTTCCGCCCGCGAGGATTCGTATCGATCACTGCCTCGCCAGCGATCACTGGCGCGTGACGAAGCTGACGGCCGGAGCATCGTTGGGTTCGGATCACCTTGCGATGGTCAACGACCTGGAACTGAAACGCTGAACCGCCGCGTCGTCGCGGTGACGAAATGCAATCGCGACGTGCCTACTCTGTCAGGCGTTTGATGACGTAGCCGCCGGATTTCTGATCCGGCTCCAGGTCCAGCAGCCGGCGCTTCTGTGCATCTTCCAGCAGATCGCTGAAGGTCCGGAAACCATAGTAGGTTTCATTGAAGCCCGGGTTGCGACGCTTCAGCGTCTGCTTGACCATCGAGCCCCAGATCTTCTCGTCCTGATCGCGTTCGCTCGCCAGTGCCTCGATCGTGTCGAGTACGAGATCGAACGCCTCCTGCCTGCGATCTTCTTCGGATTTCTCTGCCTTGGGCTGTTCCTTCGGTGTGGTGCCGGCAGGCTGCTTCGGTGCCGACTTGCGGCGAGCGCGCTGCTGTTTCTTTTCGTTCTGGCGCACGAGATCGTCGTAGAAGATGAACTCGTCGCAGTTCGCGATCAGCAGATCGGACGTTGAGCTCTTCACACCGACGCCGATCACGGTCTTGTTGTTCTCGCGCAGCTTGCTCACCAGGGGTGAAAAATCAGAATCGCCGCTGATGATGACGAAGCTGTCCACATGCTCCTTGGTGTAGCAGAGATCGAGCGCGTCGACGACGAGGCGGATGTCCGCGG
>CAZBKC010000532.1:0-2511 GCA_964492345.1 uncultured Steroidobacter sp.
GGCGACCAGCCACAGCAGGACGAAGTCGGCATACAGCTCGCCGTCGAACATCGCCTCGAGGTCGGCCTCGAAGTACGACTGTCGCGACAGCGCCTGGTGATCGCGTAGCAGCCGCAACCGAAGCCCGTTCGAGAGCACGCCCCACAGGGCATCGGGACTGCGGTTCAGATACTCCTGCACCAGCGCGTGCGGGCTCGCATCCGCTGCGCCACGTACGCTTCGTGCGCGCCGGTCGAGTGACACGTGACAACCCACGAGGTGCACGGGGACCGGGCCCACGAACCGCGCGATGGGGAAGGTGCGGTCGCCAATCGTCGGACCAGCGCCTGCGGGCAGCGGGCCGAACCCCAGCTCGCGCAGCAGCGGCAGCGTCCACTTCTCGTTGGTCAGGCCGGTGCCGGCTTCGTCTTCCGCCAGTTGCGCAGCGGCGGCGCGGAACTCGGTCCAGTAGCGTCGCAGCCGGTTCCACGCCTGCGTAGTCGCGTCACTGATGCGCTCGCCTGGCGCGAGTTGGTAGTCGTCGGGTCGCAGGCCCTCCAGGGACGCATCGGTGTCGAGGATGCGGCGGAGCAGGTCCGGCGGCAGCAGGCCGCCTTCGGAGTGGATGGACTGGAATTCGGTCGCTCGGGGCATCAGCGAGCCCCTCCCGCAGCGACATCACCCGCAAGGGCTTCGACGAGCGCATACCGTCGTGCGCCATCGAGTGGCTGCCATTCGATGCGGTAGGTGCCGCACAGTGTCACGGCTGTGTCCTTCAGTCCGGTCGGCTTGGTCACCTGCCCGGTCAAGGGCACACCACCACGGAAGAAGCGGTAGATGCCGCTGGCGGTCCCCTTGTAGAACACCGGATCGTCTACCAGCACTAGAAGCGCCGCTCGCTCGAAACCAAGCCGTCGCAACTCCTCACAGAAGGCGATGTCTTTGCAGAAGCTGTACATCTGTTCCGGATGCTGCCCGTTGCGTGGGAACTTGAGCTCCATCGCCAGCACCGGGCGCCGGGTGGTCGGGTCGAACACGGCAATGTCGATCTCGCGCTTAGTGAATCCGGTCTTGGCTGCACCGAAGTACGAGACAGGACGCTCGAACTGCACCCGTGCGTGCGGCCATTCGCGACGGAGGTAGTGCCCCAGCTCATGCTGAAGGCTGAACTCGTTGTAGACCTCGATCTCGCCATCGGCGATGTCCACGAGGAAGGGCGCCAGAATGTGCGAAAGACAGCGCTCAACCATTGCTGGGCCTCTGCCGCTTGCGACCCGCACTGGAATCCGTCGTGAACTCGATGTGATCGACCTCGTGTGGAGCGATGGCCGCATTCACGCGCTTGCGGAAGTCCGTGAAGTGGCCTCGACGATCCGTGTCGATACGGTCCCAGGCGCCCCATGGAGGCAGGCGGTCGTCGAGTATCCTGACCAGCAGTCTCCTTCGACACCGCCCTGTGAAGGCGATCGGCGAGGTCGAATCACACGCGGCCGGTCCAGCGATTTCGGTCCAGCCCTCGCGCAACCGGCTCAGGTGGCGCTGTTCATCCTCAGTAGTGGGGGGCACGCGCCGTCCGTGGTTCCACAGTACCTGCTCCTCGTTCAGGCGATAACTCGAGGGCACCGCCACGCGGAACATCTCCTCCGGCCGCACAGTGTCGAGGATGTGGGACGCGCCATTGGCTTCCGCCCATGCCCGCATCTCCCGCCATCGCTCCAGCTTGTCGATGTCACTCGACCAGACCCACCCTCCCAGAATCATCGGCCCCGGCGGTGAAGCCGGCGCACATGGCTGGTGCTTGGCGAAATCGATCAGTTGCTCGTGCACTCTGACCCACGCGCGAGGACCTGGAAAGATCTCCATGACTGACGCTACCCCCTGGGTAGGAGCACGTATGCTCCCAACACGTCCACGGGTAGAACCGGTTCGGCCGTGAGTCGCCCCTTGGCGCGAACCGCGCCTCGCACGCGCTGGTGGGCATCCAGCTGAGACTGTGCCCTGGCCTCGGCCAGCGGCTCGAGCGCCTCTCGCAGATGCGGCAAGTCCTGCAGCAGCAGGTCTACCTGCTGGGTGATGAGCGTGCTCACGATGTTGCCTGCCGGCGCCGCCGCGAGCAGGCGTTCGGCGTCACTGTCCGGCAGCCAGCGGAGCGTGTCACCGCTGCCCGTTGCCGCGACCGGCACAATCTCTTCACATAGCAGCGTCTCTCCCTGGTCTCGCCCCAGCGTGAGGTGCACGCGGAACCGGGCCACGAGCAGCACGGTGCGCTCGCGCACGTCGCGCGTGGCGACCACGCCGCAGCGGGCAGCCAGCGGCGTGCCATCGCGGTTGGCTGCGTCCAGCGCCTGATCCAGCGTCCAGCCGGCCAGGCCCTCGACGATGGGGCTGGTGCGTCCCAGGTAGAGATCGCCATGCTGCAGCGGCAGTTCGAAGCGGCCGGTGAACGCCGTGTCGCGTCCGATGGCCTGTCGAAGCCCTCTCGGCGTCTCGTTGCTCACCGATACCGCGACGCGCCCGTCGGTCTCCGTGACC
>CAZBKC010000533.1:0-2510 GCA_964492345.1 uncultured Steroidobacter sp.
ATCGGTGCCGACAGGTGCTTCGCTGTTCTGGCCAGTTGCCAGCAGCCAGTTGCCAGTGGCCGTCTTCAGAAATCCAGCTGCACATACACCACCGCAAAGATCGCGTCTGCAAAAATCACCAGGAAAATCGACTGCACGACGGCAACGGTCGTCAGGCGGCCGAGTTCCTTCGAAGAATCGCGCACCTGCAGGCCGCGGTAGGTGCCGACCATCGCGATCAGCAGCGCGAACACCGGCGCCTTGATGAAACCCGCCCAGAACGTCGTCGGTGCGAGTGCGGCCTGCACGCGTGGAATGAACTGCGACAGCGAGATGTCGAGCAGCGTCGATGACAGCAGCGCGCCGCCGGCCAGACCCATCGCGTCGGCAATGATCGTCAGCAACGGCAGCGCAATCACCAATCCGATGAGCCGCGGCAACACCAGGACTTCATAGGGATCCACGCCCATCGACTGCAGCGCATCGACTTCCTCGTTGAGGCGCATCACGCCGATCTCGGCGGCAAAGGCACTGCCGGAGCGGCCGGCGACAATGATCGCGGTGAGCAGCACGCCCATTTCGCGCAACACGGCGATGGCGACGAGATCGACGGTGTAGATCTCCGCGCCGAACTGCCGCAACTGCTGTGCACCGAGGTAGGCGACGATGACGCTGATCAGGAAAGCGATCAGCGACACGATGGGAATGGCCTGAATGCCGGTCTCGTACACATGCCGCGTGATCGACGGCAGGCGCAGGCTGCGGACACTGCGCATCGACCGCGCCAGCGTGGCAGCGACGCGACCGAAATAGTCGACGGCATCGCGCGTCTGGATCGCCTGCCGGACGGCACGGCGACCGATCCACGCCACGCCGTGCAGCAGTGTCGTGGGTTCTTCCTCGCGTTTGCGGGCCTTGCCGTGCCCGCGCTCCGACATTTCCGCGATGAAACGGAAATGATCCGGTTCACCACCGGCAAATTCGACATGGCCGCCGGCGGAGCGGATCGCGTCGAGCCGGCGTTGCAGCAGCCAGGCCCCCGACAAATCCAGCGTCTTCACGCCGGAGCAGTCCACCTGCACGCGACGCGAACCCGGCTCGATGCCGGCAAGCACCGCTTCGACCTCGCCGACGTTCTCGATGCACCAGTCGCCATCGAGGCGCAGGGTCAGGGTGTCGCCGGTTTGTTGTGATTCGAGCAGCACGTTGCTCCGGATCGTAGCAGAGTCCCTCCGCGCCGAGACCAGAACCCCACCGGTCCATCGCGGCTTGTAACGACGCTTTCAGCGTTTATCATCCGGCTGCCCGATCCTTCCCTGCGGAGACAATGAATGAACGAGGTCGAAAGATTCCTCGACCAGAGCTATTACGGAAATTCCCTGTGGCAGTGGACGATCGCGGCCAGTGTCCTGGTCGGCGTGCTGCTGGTGACGATGCTGATCCGGCGGGTGGTCCGCGGCCGCTATCGACGCATGGCCGCCACGCCGCAGAAGGAACTGATGGAGCTGCCGCTGCAGGTGGCGAGCAACACGAGCATCCTGTTCCTGCTCGTCCTGTCGATCTATGCAGGATGCTCGGTGCTGACGCCGCCCCCGACAGTGGCGAAGCTGCTGCTCACCATTCTGACCATCGGCGCTTTCTGGCAGGCCGGTGTGTGGATCAGCACCGCCGTCGCTTCGTGGCTGTCGCTGAAGCAGCACGAAGCGCTGGCACGCGACCGCGCGGCGGCAGGTTCCTTCAGCATCATCGGCTTCGTGGCCCGCGCGATCATCTGGGCCATCGTCCTGTTGCTGACGCTCGACAATCTCGGCATCAACATCACGGCGCTGGTCGCGGGTCTCGGCGTCGGCGGCATTGCCGTCGCCCTCGCGGTCCAGAATGTGCTCGGCGATCTGCTGGCCTCGCTGTCGATCACGCTGGATCGTCCGTTCGTGGTCGGCGATGCCATTGCGGTCGGCGAGTTCAACGGTACGGTCGAACAGATCGGCATCAAGAGCGTGCGCGTACGCAGCGTGAACGGCGAACAGATCGTCATGTCGAACGCCGACCTGCTGTCGAGCCGCGTGCGCAACTTCGGCCGGATGCGCGAACGGCGCATCGCGTTCACGGTCGGTGTGGCTCTCGACTCCGATCCGCAGAAGCTGAAAAAGATTCCGGCCGCGCTGCGCGCCATCGTCGAATCCGAGAAGAACACGCGCTTCGATCGCTCGCACTTTGCCCGTATCGGCGCCAGCTCGCTCGACTTCGAAACCGTCTACTCGGTGACCACCGCGGACTACGGTGTCTACATGGATATCCAGCAGGACATCAACCTGCGCGTCATGGAAATGCTCGGGAAGGAAGGACTCGCACTCGCCGTGCCGGTGCAGCGCGTGTGGCAGCAACACGCCCAGGCACTGGATGCGGGGCCGGAGAAAACCGCGTGAGATAGATCAACGGAGAAGAAGGTCTCCACGGGGGCCCCGTGGAGATCCCTCTTAGTCCCAATGGCGCTTAGTTAAGCGGGTTGACAGTTGTCCGTTGACGGTTGA
>CAZBKC010000534.1:0-2507 GCA_964492345.1 uncultured Steroidobacter sp.
GAACTGCCGGTCCGGTCCGCGGCGACGGGCGGCAGTATAAGGACGCTTTGAGTCGCTAGCCAATTTTCTTTTCCGGTCGCTGCGACCTTTTTTCCGCCTGTGGCATCTATACGGCCACGATGACGCAGTTTCAGGGGATCCAGATTTCGCCGGAGACGATTCGCGCCGCTGCTGCGGGCGATGCGGCAGCGCATGAGTCGATCTATCGTCACTGCAGCCGGCCCGTGTATTCGCTGATCCGCCGTCTCATCCCGAATGCCGCGACAGCCGACGATCTCTTCCAGGATGTCTTCGTCGAGGTTCTGCGCAGCATCGGCAGCTACACGGGCGAAGGTGCCTTTGCCGGCTGGGTGCGCACCATTGCGGTCAACAAGTGCCTCATGCACCTGCGTTCGCCCTGGCATCGCAGTCGGTTCCGGATCGATGCGGACGCGGACGAACACGAAGTGAAATCCTTCGTGGCGATCGATCCGGCACCGCGACCGGATGTGCAGGCCGCTGCTGCGGATCTGGAACGCGCCCTTGCCACGTTGCCGCCGCTGACGCGCACTGTCGTGCTGCTGCACGACGTCGAGGGATACAGGCATCACGAGATCGCCCGGATGCTCGGGCGCTCCGCCGGTTTTTCGAAGTCGCAGCTCGCGCGCGCGCACCTGCGTCTGCGCGGTCTGCTCGATCCCAGCCTGCCGAAGTCGCAGGGCGAGAGTCTGCAATGCACGCCGCTATCCACCAATTGCTGAGCCTGCGCGACGGCGAACCCGTCGATGCGCAGATCGCACGTCATGTAGAGCTGTGTCCTCGCTGCTCCGGCGAACTTGCGCGCCTCGGGCGTACGCAGCAGCGCCTGCAATCGTTGCCTGCACTCGATCCGCCCGTTCAGGCATGGCAGCAGATCGCGGCGAGGATGCACGCGCCGGAAGTCCCGCGTCGCAGTCGCGTTGCCTGGGCGATGGTGGTGGCGGTCGTTGTGGCCGTGGTGAGCGGGCTCGTGATTCGCGAGTTCAGTTCACCGATCGAGGAAATGCCGGCCGTGCGGCTCCAAGCGCCGTCCGGACCTGTGGCTTCTCCGGAAATCCCGATCGATCAACTGGTCGCGCAATCCCAGGAGCTCGACCAGATACTGCAGTACCTGCCGGAGCGTTCCGTCGTGGAGCGTGTTGCGCTGGCCGCGACCATCGACACCATCGAAGCGCGCGTGCAGTGGCTCGATCAGCAGCTTTCCTATGCACAGGACACCGGGCTCGACGATACCCAGGCAACAGCGCTGTGGCGCGAGCGTGTCGATCTGATGGATTCACTCGTGAAGGTGCGCTATGCGCAGCGCACACCGTTGTCGTTCTGAATCGAGCCATGAACTGCGGAGATCCGATCATGAACAAAACAGCAGTGCACTCGTCGCGTGGATGGGTTGCCACACTGGCCGGCCTGTTGCTTGCGTCGTCCGTCAATGCGGCGGTCGCCGCCGCCGCCTCGGACATGGCGCGCGCCGAGAACCGGCAGAAGCTGGAAGCCGCGCAGAAGCGCCTCGACGAGGCGGCGCGCGAAGTGGCGAACCTCAGCATGTCGCTGTCGGAAGATGTCATGGGTCACGCGATGGCTTTCGGGCCGGGATCCAGGGCGGTACTCGGGTTGGCCGTGCCCGTGGGACGTCGCGATACGCGCGACGATGGCGCCGAGGTGCTCAGTGTCAGCCCCGGCGGAGGCGCTGCAGAGGCGGGACTGCGTACTGGCGACATCCTGACGGAGATCAACGGCAAGCCGATGAAACGCACGGGCGATCAGGCGCCGGGCGACAAGGTGCGCGCAGCCATGCGCGAAGTGAGTCCGGATGAAAAGGTCACGGTGAAATACCTGCGCGACGGCAAGCCGGCGACAGCGATCGTCGTGGCGAAGGCGCCGTCCAACCGGGTGTTCAACTACATGACGCCGCCCGCGGTGGCCGGCCGCATGGTGGGGGGGTGGCCGCATTTCGCGTTCACGCGCGCGGATGGTCTGTTCGGGCAGGCCGAATTCGTGCCGCTGACGCCGAAGCTTGGCCAGTACTTCGGCGCCGAGAAGGGCCTGCTCGTCGTCCGCGCGCCGAGCGATGCACGGCTCAAGCTGGAGGAGGGCGATGTCATCCTCGACATCGACGGCCGCGTGCCGTCGAGTCCCTCGCATGCGCTGCAGATCCTGACCTCGTACGAAGCGGGCGAGAAACTCAGACTGAATGTGCTGCGCATGAAAAAGCGCATCACGTTCGATGTAACGATTCCCGACGACGTGCCGGAACGCGGTTCCCGCGTTGCACCGCCGGCCGATGTACTCATCCCGGCACCGCTGGTTGCACCCGTCCCGGCGCTGGCTCCCCAGGGAGCGCCGGTGATACGTCGCGAAATCGGGGTGGTGAAGCCGGGCGACGATGCGGTGTGAATCATCCGGACTCCACGCGCTGTGAAGTCCCTGTGAAACATTCCCGACCTTCCGCCCCGCCTGCCGGACTGCTACCGTGCGCGCCCCATGCGGCG
>CAZBKC010000535.1:0-2500 GCA_964492345.1 uncultured Steroidobacter sp.
ACCATGTGTATCGGCGGCGGCATGGGTGGTGCGGGATTGTTCGAGATCTTCTGATTCCACCGGCCCGATGAAACATCCCGGGGGCGGGGCCGAGAGGTCTCGCCCCTTTTTCGTTTCGGCATGCGGGATCGGCCAGCCCCGCCACGCTATTCCGGCCTGATTTCGCCAGTGAAAACCGCCAGGTCCGGCGGATTGCCTGTTGCCAGAACGCCCTTCGGGCGAGGACACTGCAGTCAACAAATAGATGGATGGCGGGCGACGAGCGCATCAGCTCAACGACGGACCACAAGCTCCCCTGCAACGATCATGGTGACCAACGAAGACAGCCTTTCTGCGCCAGGCGCCGGCAAGCCGACGGCGTCGACCGCACGTTATGCGCGCAAGAAACTCGCCATCGTGGCTGCGGCCAGCGAGATCCTGAATCGCGACGGCGTGAAAGGCATGACCCTCGCGAATGTGGCCGCGAGTGTCGGATTGATCACCACCAGCGTCACCTATTACTTCAAGCGCAAGGAGGACCTCGCAGTCGCGTGCTTCCTCGATGGCATCGAGCAGTTCGATGCGCTGATCGCACAGGCGCTGCAGGAAACCGATGCCCGGTCGCGACTGCTGCGGTTTCTGGATCTATGGCTCGACCTCAATCGCCGGATAGCCACCGGCGAGACGCACCAGGTTCCCGCGTTCAACGACATCCGCGCCCTGCAGAAGCCGCAGCGAACAGTGGTAGTCGATGCCTACATGCGCTTCTTCGCCAAGGTCCGACAGCTCTTCGGCGACGATGAATTCCCCTGGCTCGACGAGCACAGTCGCACGGCGCGCGCCCATCTGATCATGGAACAGATTTTCTGGACCGTCGCATGGCTGCCGCGTTACGACATCGAAGACTACGACCGCATCCGCGATCGCATGTTCGAGCTGTTCGCACAGGGCATGGCGGGCACGGATCGGGAATGGAATCCGGTGGCGCTGTCGCTGCAGGACGTTCTCGCGCCGCTGGATGCCCAGCCCACGCCGCGCGAAACGTTCCTGATCGCCGCAACGCGGCTCATCAACGAACGCGGCTACCCCGGCGCTTCGGTCGAAAAGATATCCGCGCGCCTCAACGTGACCAAGGGCTCGTTCTATCACCACAACGAGGCGAAGGACGATCTCGTGGTCGAGTGCTTCGTCCGCAGCTTCGAAGCGATCCGCCGCATCCAGCGTGCGGTCACCGATCGTCCGGAAAACCACTGGTGGAAGCTGTCGACCATCGCCGCGACGC
Organism: uncultured Steroidobacter sp.; assembly: GCA_964492345.1. Lineage (GTDB taxonomy): Bacteria > Pseudomonadota > Gammaproteobacteria > Steroidobacterales > Steroidobacteraceae > Steroidobacter. The sequence continues at coordinate 1,262 of CAZBKC010000535.1, forward strand.
TGATGGCATATCAGTTGTCCGATCGCGGCCCATTGCTGCGCACGGCGGCGCTCTCGGCCGTACCGTTGACGATCCGCTACGAGATGGTGCGCAAGTCGAATCGCGTGTCCGACCGCTTCGCCTCGATCATTTCCGACGGCATCGCGACCGGCTGTATCCGCGCCGTCGATCCCTTCATCGCCGCGCAGATGCTGACGATGACGCTCAATGCATCGGCAGAAATCAGTTGGTGGGTTCCGCAGGTACCGCCATCGGCGGCTACCGATCTCTATGCGAAGCCGATGCTGATGGGGATCTTCACGCCCTGAAGGCAGGCCAGGGGCCGCTGGGTACTGGGCTGCTGGCAAGAAGCCGGAATGCCGATCTGCTTCTGCTTTCTCTGGCCAGCGCCCAGAGCCCAGCACCCGACAGCCCTTCCTTCTCACCATTCCCCAACATTTGCCATCGACACCCACGGTTCCTGCAGCGGCAGCGCAGCGCCCTTCTGCAACAGTTCGACGGAGATCCGGTCGGGAGAACGAACGAATGCCATCCGGCCGTCGCGTGGCGGGCGATTGATGGTGATGCCGCGATCCATGAGGTGTCGGCACGTCGCGTAGATGTCGTCGACCTCGTACGCGAGATGTCCGAAGGCACGGCCGATCCCATAATCCTCGGGATCCCAGTTGTACGTCAGCTCGATCTGCGCGGTGTCGTCGCCGGGCGCCGCGAGAAACACCAGCGTGAACCGCCCTTTCTCGTTCTCGGTGCGTCGCAATTCGCGCAGCCCGAGTGCATCGCAGTAGAACTTCAGCGATTCGTCGAGATTGGTCACGCGGACCATGGTGTGGAGGTATTTCATACTGGGCCGACTGGTCCGCTGGTCGCTGGCCTGCTGGTCAGAGTAAAGACAACTCGGCTCGCCTCCCGACTCTGGCTCTGGCCAGCAGACCAGCGACCAGTAAGCCAGTCGGCCTCTTCAGAACATCTCCGACGCATCCGGCGCTCGCACTTCCGTCTTGTGCCGCGAAGCGATGTGATCGCCGGTGATCATCTCGTCATACGCCTGGCCGGGGCCGACCATCGGGTAGACGCCGGCATCCGGATCGATCATCACTTCGAGGAAGGCCGGACCCTTGAACTCGATGAACTCGCGCACGACGCGCGGTACGTCTTCGTTGCGATCGAGGCGGACAGCGAACTGAAAGCCATCGGCCTGCGCGGCCTTGACGAAGTCCTTCTTGTGCAGCGACTTGTCGC
>CAZBKC010000536.1:0-2495 GCA_964492345.1 uncultured Steroidobacter sp.
GCAGGTCTCGAAATGCAGGCTGTCGAAATTGGCGGCTGCGCCCCAGTAGCGTCCATACAGCGTGTCGTGGCTGCGAAAGAAAATCGCGGCGGCGATGGGCGATTCCTGCAGGATTGCCAGTTTGACCATCACGGTCTTGGGCAGGGACCGGGACACGGCCTTGAAGAACGCCGCGTTCAGGTAGTGCTCGTGGCCATGCATCGCGAAGGTGCGGGCCGAGAAGGCGAAGACCACATCCCAGAGCGGATCCGTCATTTCGGCGCCCGACAGCGTGCGGTAGGTCACGCCGCCTTCGCGAACCCGACGGCGTTCGCGCAGCGCCTTCTTGCGCTTCTCGGCGCGGAACGTGGCGAGGAAGGCATCGAAGCTGTCGAAGCTGCGATTGTGCCAATGGAACTGACAGTCCTGCCGCAGCAGGAATCCGGCATCGCGCAGTACATCCCGATCGGTTTCGGTCACGAACACCGCATGAGCGGACGACAGCATATGTTCCTGTGCGAAGTCGACGAGAGCCCGCGCCAGCACCTGCCGCGTCGGTGCATGGTCCGCGCCCGGCGCGACGAGCAGGCGCGGCCCGGTCGCGGGTGTGAACGGAGTCATGCTCACGAGCTTGGGGTAGTAGTCGAGCCCCGCCTGCGTATAGGCGCGGGCCCAGCTCCAATCGAAGACGAATTCACCCCAAGAATGCGTTTTGAGGAAGAGGGGAACGGCGCCGACCGGTTCGCCGGCGCTGTCCTCGAGAAGCAGATGATGGGGAATCCATCCCGTCGTTTCGCCGACGCAGCCCGTGTGCTCCAGCGCCGCCAGGAATTCGTGGCGCAGGAAGGGTGTCTGCGTCGCGTTCAGCGCATTCCATTGCGCTGCCGGAACGCGGTCGATCGACGTCAGGAACCGCGTTCGCATGTCACCGACAGTGCAGCCTTAGTGCTTGTTCGCCGCATCGAGCTGGTCGAGGTACTTGTCGGCGTCGAGCGCAGCCATGCATCCCGTGCCGGCCGACGTGATCGCCTGTCGATACACATGGTCGGCGACGTCGCCGGCGGCGAATACGCCGGGCACGCTGGTCTGCGTGGCATTGCCGTTGAGGCCCGACTGCACGATCAGGTAGCCGTTCTTCATTTCGAGCTGGTCGACGAACAGTTGCGTGTTCGGCGCGTGACCGACGGCGATGAAGACACCTGCGACATCGAGATCCTGTTTGAGCTGGTCGGTCGTGCCGGCGATGCGCAATCCCGTGACGCCGCTGTCGTCGCCCAGCACTTCATCGACCGCGTGATTCCACATGATCTTCACCTTGCCCGCGCGTTCGCGTTCGAACAGATGATCCTGCAGGATCTTTTCCGACCGCAGCGAATCCCGGCGGTGGACCAGCGTGACGTGCGAGGCGATATTCGACAGGTACAGCGCTTCCTCGACCGCCGTGTTGCCGCCACCGACGACCGCGACCTTCTGGTTCTTGAAGAAGAAGCCGTCGCAGGTAGCGCAGGCGGAAACGCCGCGGCCGCGGAAGGCTTCTTCCGAGGGCAGGCCCAGATACTTGGCGGTGGCGCCCGTGGCAATGATCAGCGCATCGCAGGTGTAGACGCCGCGATCGCCTTCGAGCCGGAACGGACGCTGCTTCAGATCGACCTTGTTGATGTGATCGTTCAGGACTTCGGTGTTGAAGCGCTCGGCATGCTTGCGCATGCGCTCCATCAGTGCAGGGCCCGTGAGACCGTGCGGATCGCCAGGCCAGTTGTCGACTTCAGTGGTCGTCATGAGCTGCCCGCCTTCCTCCATTCCCGTAATGAGCAGCGGCTTGCGGTTGGCGCGGGCTGCATAGACAGCAGCGGCGTAACCCGCAGGGCCGGAGCCCAGGATCAGGAGTCGGGAGTGACGGGGAGTGCTCATGTATCATCCACCTCGAGTTTCGGACGTTGTTGCGCGGATGCGCGCATCTTCCGCTCGATTCGCGAGCAGGCGTCAGTGGTCGACGGCTGGCGAGCGGGGCGGGATGCGGACGGGCCGCGACGCAATGGTAAGGAATGGGTTACGCAGCAGCAAAATAGACTGCTTCGATAGCCCTGATCGAGCGGTGAGCCGGAACAACTGAAATTCCCGACAGCTCACGTAACCGGACCATGTCGTCGCGCGTCAGAAGCCTCATGAATATCATCCAGTTACAGGTATAGTCTGCCGTCGGTTCTCGGGCGATTCGAAGAGGCATCCAGGCATTGGCAAGTACAGCTCCCACCCGTGGCAACAACGCGCGCGGCAACATGCGTCTCGGATCGACGGTCGTGCGATCCCTGCGCGAGGGTGCGCTGTGGGTGTTTGGTGCGCTGGCGCTGATCGTGCTGGCAGCCCTGCTGAGCTACGACCGCAACGATCCTTCCTTTGCGACTACCGGTGAGCCGGGGCCGATCTCCAACATCATCGGTCCGTTCGGTGCGCAGCTGGCGGGGCTGCTGGTGATGCTGTTCGGCGCGCCGTCGTTCCTGTTTCCCATCATGATC
>CAZBKC010000537.1:0-2476 GCA_964492345.1 uncultured Steroidobacter sp.
CCTCGCTAAGCCGTTCAATCCACGCGAGCTGGTGGCGCGCGTGCGTGCGGTGCTGCGCCGTTTCTCGGCGCGCGATACCGATGCGCCCAACCATCCGGTGAGCGTCGGTCCGCTGCGCCTCGATCCCGCGACTTTCGACGTCACGCTGTCCGGCCAGTCGGTGCGTCTCACCGGCACCGAATTGCGCCTGCTCGAAGTGCTGATGCGCGCGGTGGGCCAGGTGCAGTCGCGTGAATCGCTGACCGAGCGTGTGCTCGGGCGACGCCTGACGCCGTATGACCGCAGCATCGACACGCACGTGAGCAATCTGCGTCGCAAGCTGGGACTCGGCGAGAACGGCTTGCCCGAGATCCGCAGCATCCGCGGTGCCGGCTACGTGCTGATCTCGGCGGCTGAAGCGCGCGCCGAGCCGGCCGCGTGAGAACGCTGTTTCTCAGGATCTTCCTGTCCTTCTGGGCAGCGATGCTGCTCGTGCTGCTGTCCACTGCGGGTGTGGCCTGGTATCGACTGAGCCAGGTGCAGAGCATCAGCATCCGCAAGCTCGCCGAGGACGCCGAGGCCGCCCTGTACACCGGCGGCGTGCCGGCCATGCAGAAGTGGCTGGCCGATGTGCAGCGACGTTATCCCGGCCGCGGTATCTATGTCGTCGGCCAGGACGGCGAGGACATCCTGCATCGGGAAATGCCGCGGGCACTGAGCGGCTACGCGCGCCGCATGCGCGAAGCCGGGTTCTTCGGGGTCGGCGTCGTGCCCAGCCGCCGCAACGATCCGCTGTTGCTGACGCCGCTCTTTACCGACCGCGACGGCTCGGTCTACACGGTCATGATCGACACGGCCGACTGGCCGCTCTCGGCGCTGCGCGATACCGACGTGCGCCTGCTGCTGCTGGCCTTCGCCCTCGTCGTCAGCGGGCTCGTCTGCTGGCTGCTCGCACGCTATGTGAGCAAGCCGGTCGTCCGGCTGCAGGCCAGCGCGCGGTCGCTGGCCGCCGGCAACCTCGAAACGCACGTCGGCGAGGATTTCACGCGGCGCCACGACGAACTCGGGGTGCTGGCGCGCGATTTCGACACGATGGCCGATCACCTGCGAAACCTGATCGCGTCGAAGGAAGCGCTGCTGCGCGCCATGTCACATGAGCTGCGCTCGCCGCTGGCGCGCATGCGCGTGGCCCTGGGCCTCGCGCGTCGCGAAGGCGCCGATCTCACGCGTCAGTTCGACCGTATCGAACTGGAGACCGAACGGCTCGATACCATCATCGGCCAGATGCTGCAGCTCTCGCAGTTGCGCGTGGTCGAGCACAGCCTGCCGCGACCGCCGCTGGACCTCACCGGTCTGATCAGCGAAGTGGTGGAGGATGCGCGACTGGAAGCTAATGCGGTCGACAAGCAGGTCGAATGGCAGCCGGGTCCGCCAGTTGCCATCGGTGCGGATCACGACCTGCTGCGCAGCGCCATCGAGAACGTCCTGCGCAATGCCGTGCGCTTCACGGATCGCGGAACGGCGGTGGAAGTCTCGCTGGCCGGCGCGGGCAACGACATCCACATCGACATCGACGACCACGGTCCGGGGATTCCCGAAGCCGATCTCGAGCGTGTCTTCGACCCGTTCTATCGCGTCGCCGAATCGCGCGATCGCGATTCCGGCGGCACCGGCCTCGGCCTTGCCATCTCCTCGCGCATCATCGGTCTCTACGGCGGCCGGGTGCGGGCCCGCAATCGTCCGGGCGGGGGCCTCAACGTGAAGATCTCCCTGCCGCTGGAAGCGTCAGCCGCCGTGTGATTGCGTCGTGCGCTTCGTGAGCGCGAGGCTGCGCAGCAACGATGCACGATTGCGGATCGCCGACACTTCGGCGTCGTCCGCACCGCCCGATGAAACGAGCGCACCCTGCATGTCGAAAGTCAGTTCGATGTCCTGTGCACCGAGCAACGCCGCACCCTGGTAGCGCATCAGGCGCGCGCCGTTGAATTCGTATTCTCCCTTCGCTGCATTGCCGGCACCGGCCTTGCGCACTTCGCTGATGCGCTTGATCTGCGTGCCATCGAAGTGCGCGACGTAGGAAGTGTCGATACCGCCGGCTTTGACTTCCGCGCGCAGCGTATCGGCGGAATCGAGCAACCAGTCTTCCTCCTCGGTCGCGACCGGTTCCTGCTTCGAGCAACCGGTGAGCAGGCTGCCCGCCAGCAATACCGCGCACGCTGCGCGAAAGACATGCAGGCCGAGGGAAGTCTGCGGATGGCGACGCGGGCTGGACATAATTGGTCGGTTTCGGGTGATTGTTGCGTGCTCGAACCACCATGCCACAGTCGGCGACGACGTGACCAGTGTCTGCGCCGCGCTGCACGGTCGCGAACGTGACTCAGCTCACGCGGCGAGTCACGACAATCCTCTACGCTGCCGCGCGTCGATAGTGACTCAACGCCTGGGAGAATTCGATGAGCGCCGCCGGTTCGCAGGTTCGTCAGGGTGCTGCCAGTGC
>CAZBKC010000538.1:0-2475 GCA_964492345.1 uncultured Steroidobacter sp.
ACTTCGAGCTCAAGGGCTGGGCCGAGCCGAAGGTGATCGTGCGCTTCTGGATCATCTCCGTGATTCTCGTGCTGGTCGGCCTTGCGACCCTGAAGGTGCGTTGACGATGACGCCGCAGGTCGACACACGCATCCCCCACAAGGCACAGGCCGGACGCACCGTCGTCGTCGGCCTGGGCCGTACCGGAATGTCGTGCGCGCGTTACCTGCGAGCGCGCGGAGTCGAGTTTGCGGTGACGGACAGTCGTGTCGCGCCTCCGGAAGCAGCCGCGCTGCGCCAGCTCGCACCCGATGCCGAAGCGGCCTTCGGCGGTTTCGACATGGCATTGCTCGACGGCGCGACCGAGATCGTCGCCTCGCCGGGCGTGTCGCTGCGGGAACCTTTTCTCGCGCGCGCCGCGGCGCGCGGCGTGCCCATCGTCGGTGACATCGAACTGTTTGCGCGCGAAGTGCGCGCGCCGGTAGCGGCAATCACGGGAACCAACGGCAAGAGCACGGTCACGTCGCTCGTGGCCCGCATGGCCGAAGCGGCAGGCAGGCGTGTGCTGGCGGGCGGCAACCTCGGGCGTCCTGCGCTCGAACTGCTCGAGGAACCGGTTCCGGAACTGTACGTGCTGGAGCTGTCGAGCTTCCAGCTCGATACGACACACTCGCTGCGCGCGGCTGCGGCAACGGTGCTGAATGTCACGCCGGATCACATGGATCGCTATGACACGCTCGACGACTACGCGGCGTCGAAGGCGCGGATCTTTACGAACTGCGACGCGTCGATCGTGAACCTCGATGATCCGCTGGTGCGCCGGATGCCCCCACCCCAACCCTCCCCCGCAAGCGGAGGAGGGGGCAAGAATGCGGCAGGAGCTTCCACTTCCTTCCCCTCCTCCGCTTACGGAGGAGGGGAGAGTGTTTCTTCCTTCCCCTCCCCCGCTTACGGAGGAGGGGAGAGTGTTTCTTCCTTCCCCTCCCCCGCTTGCGGGGGAGGGCAGGGTGGGGGCGCGCGTGTACTGGGATTCAGCCTGCAGAAAGACCCCGCCGCCGACTACTACGCCGCCGATGTCTCCGGCGACATCGCGCTCATGCACGGCAACGAACGCATGATCGCAATGTCCGAACTGAAGATCGCCGGCCTGCACAACGCGGCGAATGCGCTCGCCTCGCTGGCGATGGCCGACGCACTCGGCCTGGATCGAGCGGCCTGCCTGAAAGCGCTGCGCGAATTCCCCGGCCTCGCCCACCGCTCGCAGTGGGTCGCAGACATCGATGGCGTTCGCTACATCGACGACTCGAAGGGCACGAACGTCGGCGCGACGCTCGCGGCCGTGGCCGGCATGCCCGGTTCGCTCGTCGTGATCGCCGGCGGCCAAGGCAAAGGCCAGGACTTCGCGCCGCTGGCAGCCGCGTTCCGCGGCAAGGTGCGGCACGTCGTGCTGCTGGGTCAGGATGCGAAGCTGATTGCAGCGGCGCTGCAAGACGTTGCCACACTGGAATTCGCCGACAGCATGCCGGAGGCAGTGAGGCTGGCGGCGCACGCGGCACAGGCAGGCGAAACGGTTCTGTTGTCGCCGGCCTGCGCGAGCCTCGACATGTTCCGCGACTACGCGCATCGCGGCGATGCCTTCGCTGCGGCGGCCAGGGAGTTGCGGGCATGAACGCGACCGCCATGACCTTCGCACGTTCCAATACCCGGCCGCGCCGGTTCGTGTTCGATCAGGCGCTGATCCTCAGTGTCGCAGGCATCCTGCTGCTGGGCCTGGTGATGGTCACGTCCGCTTCGATCTCGATCGCCGACAGGCAGTTGCACGAGCCCCTGCACTTCCTCGAGCGGCAGGTCGTGGGCGTGATCCTCGGGCTGATCGGCGGCGCGTTCATGATGTTCATTCCCACGTCGGTGTGGGAACGCCTGGGCGTGCCGCTGTTGCTGTTCGCCTTCCTGTTGCTGATCGTGGTGCTGATTCCCGGCATCGGTCACGAAGTGAACGGCAGCCGCCGCTGGCTTCGTGCCGGCTTCATGAATTTCCAGGCGTCGGAGCTGGCGCGCGTGCTGCTGCTCACGTATCTGGCCAGCTACGTTGCGCGACGCCAGCAGGAGCTGAAGGAAGAGCTGCGGGGCTTTCTGAAGCCGCTCGGCGTGCTGATGGCGGCGGCGGCGCTGCTGCTGCTCGAACCGGATTTCGGTGCGGCGACCGTGCTGGTCGCGACCGGTCTTGGCGTACTGTTCCTTGCCGGGGTGAAGCTGCGGCACTTCCTCGCACTCGTCGCGCTCGCGGCTGCCGGCATGGCGGTGATCGCGGTGACGAGTGCATACCGCCTGAAACGCCTGACCGCCTTCCTCGATCCGTTTGCCGATCCGTTCAATTCGGGTTTCCAGCTCACGCAGTCGCTGATCGCGGTCGGTCGCGGCGAACTGTTCGGCGTGGGCCTCGGTTCGAGCGTGCAGAAGCTGTTCTATCTGCCGGAGGCGCACACCGATTTCGTG
>CAZBKC010000539.1:0-2462 GCA_964492345.1 uncultured Steroidobacter sp.
ACCAAATCAGCCAGCTAAGCATGTAGATCTGCCTGATGATGGCCAGCGGACGGGGGTTCGATTCCCCCCGGCTCCACCAATTCAGAGTCCGCAGAAGTTCGCGGAAGTCCAGAAAGCCTCAAGCAGTCAACAGCTTGGGGCTTTTTCTTGCCCGGACTCGTCCGCCGAAGGCAATTGCCACCGGGCCGAAGCCCAGCGCACGTGCTGGTGCGCACGCGTTCGGATCGGTCGTCGTCGAACCCCGGTCAATTCGCCGCCGATTGCGGCAGGCCGAACACGCGATCGAAGACCCAGGTGAAGCCGACGGCGTAGCAGAAGAAGAAGGCGAGCAGGCCGAGGTTTGCGACGAATGCGTAGAGTGGTGTCGTGTCGAGCCACACCGCCATGATCGGAACCAGCATGATCGTCAGCCCGCCCTCGAGCTCCAGGCCATGTGCCAGACGCCGCCGCAGCGAGCGGCCCCTGACGACCTGGCGCAACTCCCAGCGCTCGAACAACGCGTTGAAGACGTAGTTCCACGCCAGTGCGACCGACGACATCACGAACGCCAGCAACAGCGTGGATTCCACCGGCTCCCCGAAGGTCCACCCGAGCACCGGCCCGACGAACGCGATCGCGAAGAACTCGTAGAGAACTGCCTGGACGACTCTGCGCGTGACAGGCCTCATAAGGTCGGCCAGAGGCGTGTTGCCACGCCTGCACGCAGCTGCCGAAAGTGCATTCGCTGCGGGCCGGCTACGCGCAGCCTGGACTCAAGAAGCACGTTCGCCGCGTGCGACCTCGGCCGCCAGTCGATCGAGGTTCTGCTCGTTCGCCACGGCGACGAACGCCGCGATCCGTTCGTAGTGCTCGGCTGTGTCGAAGGTCTGCCTCCACTTGATCTCGGTGCCTTGGGCTCGCCGGGCCAACTCGATCGTCAAGATGAAGTGGTGCCCTGAGAAGTGCTCGATTTCGAAGACGCTGGCGGCAACCAATCGCCTGAACCGGCTCTCGTTCGGGTAGTCTTTCCCGTCGGGGCCATGCATGGTCGACAGCCAATGCCCACCCGCCTGAAACTCGAATTCGTGGATCGTGTTGCGAAACCCGTCGGGCCCCCACCAGCGGGCGATCCGGTCTGGATCACTCATTGCGGCGAACACGCGCTCGGGCTCGGCCGGCACCCATTTGCTTCGCGTGTCGGAGCGCTTCTCAGGGGGCTCCACCGGGTCGTTCGACGGCAGTCTCACGTCCATGACTGTATCGCCCTCGTATCGCCGACAAGACTCGGCTTGCTCAACGCAATTTTGTGCGAGCCAGGCGCTTGGCGTTGGCGGTCGCCTTGCGATGCACCGGAGCCAAGCCTTTGCCCAGAACGCCGAGCGCGGCTCGCTGAAGCTGAGCGGCCGATGTCGCCGCCGACGGCTTCCTGCCTTGCGCCGTGGCAAGCAATGACCGGAAGAACGAGAGCGCAAGCGCCTGGTTCGCCAAAGCGGCCTGCGCAGCCATGGCTCTCCATGATTCGCCGAACGCGGCGTTTTTCTCCTCGACCATGCGTGCGAATTCCTTGCGGTCGCGCGCCGAGAGCGTCGGCCCCGCAAGCGTCATCCGCGCGACGCGATGAGCGACGACTTGGGGCACGGCAATGGCAAGCTCGGTTGTCTTCTTGGCCAGTGAATGGTGGACGCGACTTTTACGAGTTGCCATGATCGCCATTTTGAACTGAAGTCACCGATGAATGAACCGAGCCGACCGACGGTTGAAATCGAGGCTCGCCGATTGCTACCCTGGACCACTATAGGGTACCTGGCGCGCTCGAACGCGCCGACGATTGCATCACCACTCCAGGGAGATGCTGTCAGGCTGAAGGAGCCGACAAGCGCGATGGGCCATGCAACCCGCCGCGTCAAGGCTGGTCTACTCGCGTGAGAATTGCCTTCGCGTCTTCAAACCCTGCTGGCGCCGACGTGTGCTCGTGGACGATGCGCAGAACGTGGCCGCTGAGCTTCAGCACCCAGCTCATGCGGTTCTGCATGGCTCGAGTCTGCTGACCTTGCGCTGAAACTCCTGCGTAGGTCACGATGGCGCTCATTGCTGCAAATCCCGGGTTGCTGATGATCTGCACGTCGTCGAACGCAACCCTGCAGGTCTCGCTCCCGAGCGAGGTAAACCAACCTTCGACAGCCACTCGCCATGCCGAAGCGCCTCCATACGACCAGACGCCCCAGGTATCGAATACTCTGGCGTCTTGCGCGTACAGGTGCATGAACGTCTCGACGTTCTTTGCCAGCACGGCAGACTTGTACGTCTCGAGGGCACGCAGTACCTGCTTTTCGATGTCGCCCACTGTCGATCTCCGCGCGATGGTGAATCTGCATTTTCGGCTTTCGCCGAAGGTCGCTCTGCAAACACGACAGAAGTGGCCCCGTTTGTCTGAACAGCTTTCCCCGATTCATAAGTGGACTGCGGGCGGTTGCTGAACGGTG
>CAZBKC010000540.1:0-2459 GCA_964492345.1 uncultured Steroidobacter sp.
CTGATTGCGAACATGCTTGGCGTGAGGCGCGAAGGCGTAACGGACGCCGCGGGCAGTCTGCAGAAGGCAGGTCTGATCAAGTACAGTCGCGGCCGCATTGCCGTTCTCGATCGACCTGGTCTCGAGGCCCGCACGTGCGAGTGCTATGCAGTCGTGAAAAGGGAATCCGACCGTCTGCTCCCCGATCTGACCGCGGCTCGATGAGCCGGATGCAGGTGCGCCGCGCATCCTCCTTCAGGAGATGCGCGGCGACTTTTCCGGCTTGTTGCGGAGCCGTTGACATTGCTGGAGTAGCCGTAAGGGCCAAAGCCTTCATCTATGTACGCTCACGCACCGACATCGGCGTACCGGTTGCGTACTTTCATGTAGTTCCACACTCACGACAATTCGAGGACTGCAGCATGAACGTGCTCACATGGCTGATGATCGGCGGGCTGGTTGGATGGCTGGCAAGCGCGGCTCTGCGAATCAACTCGCAGGAGAAAATCTTCCTGAACGTCGCCATCGGCAGCGCCGCCGCCGCTTTCAGCGGCTGGTTTCTGACTCCACTCGCAGGCATCCCGGTCCTGAATCAGGGAAGCCTCAGCATCGGGGGCATATTCGTGTCGTTTCTGGGCGCGATAGTCGCTCTCGCCATCTTCAATCTCGTTCGGTACACGGCGGCAGGGATCAAGTGGTGAGCGTGCGTTGTGCGGTGTTCATACCGGGGCGCGGCGTTGCACGCTGAACCCGCAGCGTCAGCACCGTGCCGGCACTGTCTGTCGGCTTGTCGAACGCAAACCTGGCGCGCAGTTGTCCCGCAAGGTTGCGGATGAGTTTCAGACCCAGGCTGCCGTTGCGTACGGTGGCGTCCATGCCCGCACCGTTGTCCATGATGCGCAGGACAATGGTGTTCTGCGGTTCACGAACCAGATTGACGGCGATCATTCCCGAGGCTCCTTGCGGAAAGGCATGCTTGTAGGCGTTCGTCACGGCCTCGTTGACCAACAGCCCGATCGGGATGGCGTCGTCCGGCGAGAGTCCGATCGGTTCGGACGTGATCAGCAGTCGCACCCTTCCCGACATTTCGGAGAATGACTCGCGCAGGGCCTCTCCTATGCCGTGAAGCAACGTCGGCATGAGGATCTTCTGTGTGCCGTCCGAGCCGGCAGACAGTATCTCGTGCACTTTGGCGAGCAGGTGCAACCGTCCAAGACTTTCCTGCAATGCCGCCCGCACTTCCGCAGACGCGGTCGCACGGCCATGCAGCGACAACAGACTTGCGGCGATCTGCAAAGTGTTCTTGACGCGATGATGCGCCTCAAGTATCGCTGTTTCCTTGAACGCCAGAAGCTGCCGCAGTTCGCTGTCCGATGCTTCGGCGCGCTCTCTCAGGCGACGCTCATTGGCGAGATCGTGCGCAAGAAGTTTCCGGTGCGCCAGTTGATGCGATTCGACCAGCGCCAATGCATATCTGGTTTCTGTGGATTGCTCCAGCAGCTTCAGTGCCAGTACCAGTTGAATCGCGATCTGCTCCAGCATGCACGCGTCATCGAGGGAGAAGCGCGACGCCGCATCGTGGTGCACGACCCAGAGGGTGCCGATAGCCTTGTGGGCGCGGTCGTGCAAAGGAACGATCAGATCCTGGACGATCGCTGGCGGCGTGTTGCGCAGGTAACCGAAGGCCTGTTGCGGTTGTCCGATCAGAACGGTCTGGCCGACATCGAGACACAGGCCGCAGGGGCTGCCGTCGCGCGGCGTGTCGATTCCTTCATGGGAAGCCAACGAGCCGCCGACCGTCTCCCAGCGAACGATTTCCTGGCCTGTTTGATCGGATCGCAGCAGGCTGAAGCCCGCGCTTCCTGCTTCGCACAGGCGCATGGCGATTTCCAGGACTTGCCGGATCGCCTGGCGCGGATCGTCCGCCAGAACTGCAGACAGTTCGCAGAACGCTGCCAGTCGAGCCGGCAGATCGGGCGGCCTGTTTGACGGGGGCAGCCGTGCTCTGGTGGTGAGCAGATCGCCCGGCCGAGTCTGGGCATCGACGCTCATCGACTCGTTCACTTCGGTGCGCCTTCTGGTCTTCACAAACAGAGCAAATTGTTGGTCACGGCATGCCGGCTGTCGGTACGCCGGCGCACATACGGCCCGCCTCGAACGTTCTCCCGATTTTTCCCGCCATGTACGCAAGCGCACATCAATCGGCCATGGGCACGGGTAGCGTGTGCCGCGATGAAGCAGCGAGGTCATTCACCTGGACGCGACGGCAGGGTCATAGCTGCCTGGCCAATCCTCGTGTTCCAGGTCGACTCGTCATGAAAGAATCGCGACCGGACCCGCCGTCCAATGGCCTGCTTGCTGCGCTGTCGAGGCGCAGTCGTGGCCAGTTCCTCGCGAACTGTGAGCACGTCGAACTGGATCTGGCCGCCGTTCTCAGCGAGCCGGGCGAGCGGATTCGTCACGTCTATTTTCCCACGCGG
>CAZBKC010000541.1:0-2457 GCA_964492345.1 uncultured Steroidobacter sp.
GGCTTCATCGCAGCCAGGGGGCACACGCACGCGAATGCCGTTGGGCAGTTCGAGCATGATCTCGGTGATGCGATCATCCACAATCTGCACCGGCATCAGCGAAGAAGACGCAGGAGGCTCAATTCTTTTCCGTTGACGCAATCGCTGTTGCCAATGATAGAACGAGGCACGCTATACGCCTGCCCGTTCGCACACCGCATCGACTGTGAGTTTCAAGGATTTGCGTTGTGCGATTAAATGCCGCCAGAACGATTCACGTTTGAAAGCCGAAGTGGACATGACTGAACCTTCCAAAAGGGAAGAGTCTTGCTCAATCCCTCCACGCTATCACGCCCGACAAGGATGTGGATTTAGCAACGGATAGTGCGCCGGTCAAAACCGGCAAGGAGTTGAGAATGAAAGAGTCTTACAGGAAAGACCTAGCCAGTCGTCCTGCCCCCGAGTCATGCGTCGACCCTGGCAACAGTGTCGGCGAAGCGTTGACAGGGGTACACACAGGCCAGCCATTGAGCTGCGAAATAATAAAAATCCGGATGCCGACGCTGTTATCCGAAGCGGAAGGCAACATCGAACCGTGCGCCACGGCGAGCACGGGCTCGAATCCGGCGCAGTCGTAGAACCTGAGCATGTGTGAAAACTCCTTGCACGGGAACCGGGAGATCCCAGCGTCGCCTGCTGTGAGCACCACAGCAGGCCGGTCGAGGAAGGCCGTTGGCCGTAAGCTCGACATGCACGATGCTGGGAAGTCGGATGGTTGCGTAGTACCGAAGAACTCGCCGAACAAGGTCGGTTTTCCGCCGACTGCGGAGGCGAGGGAGGGAAGGCAACCAACTAAGGGGAACGCGGAAGCGACGACCGAGTCCCGGACTCAGAGCCGGATTCACGCGTTGATCGCTCGCTTACGCGTGCGAGAAGCGGCACGTCGGGATCGACGTGCGCGGTTCACCGCCTTGCTGCATCATGTAACCACAGATCTCCTGCGGGACAGCTTCTACGCACTCAAGCGTGGAGCATCTGCCGGAGTCGATGGCGTCACATGGCGACAGTACGAGGAAAACCTCGAAGTTCGGATCGTCGATTTACATCGGCGAATTCACCACGGCTCCTATCGGGCGCAGCCCTCGCGTCGGGTTTACATCCCGAAGGCCGATGGTCGTGAGCGTCCGTTGGGCATCGCCGCTTTGGAGGACAAGGTTGTCCAACAAGCGGTGGTGACGGTGTTGAACTTGATCTACGAGGAAGACTTCCTGGGCTTTTCCTACGGTTTTCGTCCCCAACGAGGTGCGCATGATGCGCTGGATGCGTTGTGGATCTGCCTGATGGATCGAAAGGTGAACTGGGTGCTCGATGCAGACATTCAAGGATTTTTCAATACGATCAACCATGAATGGCTGCTGAAAATCCTGGAGCACCGGATTGCCGACCGCCGGATACTCCGCCTCATTCAGAAATGGCTGCAGGCAGGAGTTACGGAGGACGGAAGATGGTCGCAAACAACGGTAGGAACGCCTCAAGGGGCGGTGATTTCACCACTCCTGGCGAATGTGTTTCTACATTATGTTTTCGACCTCTGGGTGAATCAGTGGCGAAGGAACTACGCAACGGGCGACATGTACGTCGTGCGTTATGCGGATGATTTCGTGCTGGGTTTCCAACACCGCCCTGAAGCGGAACGCTTCCTGTGTGCTCTGCGGGACCGCTTCGCTAAGTTTGGCCTGAACCTGCATCCCGAGAAAACACGTTTGATTGAATTTGGACGGTTTGCCGTCGAAAATCGGTCGAAGCGTGGAAAGAGGAAGCCGGAAACGTTCGATTTCCTAGGTTTTACTCACTACTGTGGACGCGGGTTTCGCGCCGGACAATATTATGTGCGGCGTAAGACGGTGAAAAAGCGTTTTCGAGCGACCTTGCAAGGCATCAAGCAACGATTGCACAGAATGCAACATGCTTCGATCCCGGAGCAAGGTGCGTGGCTTCGCTCGGTGGTTCAAGGTTACTGCCAATATTATGCAATTCCCGGCAACGGAGTCATCCTTCGTGCGCTGAGACGTGAGGTGCTTCGCCATTGGCTGCATTCTCTGCGTCGCCGCGGCCAAAGAAATCGCATAACTTGGAAACAGCTTGGACCACTCGCCGACCGTTGGATTCCAAACCTCAAGATCCTGCACCCACATCCCAATGAACGCTTCTACGCCAAGCACCCAAAGTAGGAGCCGTATGCGGTAATGCTGCACGTACGGATCTGTGCGGGGGGCCAGTCGCAAGACCGGTCCCTACCGCGACCACGCATGCGAATGCCGTTGGGCAGTTCGAGGGTGATCTCGCTGATGCGATCATCCACAATCTGCACCGGCATCAGCGAAGAAGAGGCCAGAGGCTTAATGCTTTTCGATTGACGCAATCGCTGTTGCCAATGATAGAACGAGGCGCGCGACACGCCTGCCCGTTCGCACACCG
>CAZBKC010000542.1:0-2080 GCA_964492345.1 uncultured Steroidobacter sp.
TTGACTGAGGCGCTCGAAGAGCTGCTGAGGGGCGCCGGCAATGATGACTAAAGTTGAACTCGAAACCTTCGTCGAAGGAACGACGAACTACTTCGCCACTGCTGCCAATCAGCCGGCATCGGTGGGCTCGCCATACATCGTCCAGGAAGGGCGCCCGACCGTTCAGGAATTCACCGGCCTGATCAGCATCGCCGGCAAGCGCCGCGGCATCGTGTATTTCACGGCGTCGCGTCCCATGCTCACCGTCATGCTGATGCGCATGGGTGAAACCGAGCTGACCCAGGAAAACATGTGCGATCTCGTGGGTGAAGTCGCGAATACGATCTCCGGCAATGCTCGCCGCGATTTCGGCAAGGACTTCATGATTTCGGTGCCGACGGTCGTCGCCGGCGAACCGGAGAAAGTGGTCACCCCGGACAACACGCGCTCCTTCGTCATTCCGATCAACTGGCGCAGCCACTCGGCCCAGTTGGTCGTCTGTCTGGAGTAATCGGGTCCGCGGACGCGGCGCCGACCCGAGCGCCGCGTCACCGCCCCAAGCCCGATTCAACGATGCAATGCAACGCCGGCAACCGGACGCAACCCCTGGCGCCCATCCTCTTGTCGGCTCCCCGACCAGCGATGCCGTAGACGTCATCGTGATCAGCACCGACGAGGCGCTGATCGCAACCCTGCAGCAGGCCGCCGGCGCCGATCACGTCCTGTGGCACGCTCCTTCCACCGATGCTGCCGTCGAGCTGCTGGTCGACGGTCGCTGCGGCATCCTCGTTGCCGACATGCAGGTGCTGCAGGGTCAGGCCGCTGCCGCGCTGGAACGGCTGCAGACGCAGTTTCCGGAACTCGTGCTGCTTGCCGCGGGACGGCGTGACGAAGAAGGCCGGGTCGCGGGACTCATCAGCAAGGGCAGCGTCTATCGATTCCTGCACAAGCCCGTCTCGCCCGCGCGTGCAAATCTCTTCCTTGCGACGGCCACACGTCGCTATCACGAACTCGCCCGGAACGTGTCGCCCGCCCTGGCCGGCGTCAGGGAACTCACGAAGCCGGCAAATCGCATACCGCTGATCGCGAGTGGCGTCGTCGCATTGCTGCTGATCGCCGGTGCTGTTGTCTACCTGACCGGACAGCGCCGGGACACCGACATCGCAGCGCCTGCGCCGACACCGATCGCCGCCACATCACCGGACAAGCCGACGCCCGTCGTCGCCGACGAACTCGCGGCGGCTCAGGCCGCGCTCGCGGCTGGCCGGCTCGCTTCCCCGCCGGGCAACAATGCGCTGGAGCGTTATCGCGCCGTGCTCGGCGTCGAGCCCGCGAATGCGACGGCGCTCGCCGGCGTTCAGGACGTGCTGGATGCGCTCGAAACGCAGGTCTCGCAGGCATTGCAGGCTCGCGACGCCGCGAGTGCAGCGCGCGCCTTCACGACACTGCAGCAGGCCGAACCCGATCATCCGCAACTGCAGACGCTGAACGAGCAGCTCCTCGCGCTGTCGCGCTCGATTCGAACTGCCCGGGCCATGGCGCCGCCGGCCGCGCCTGCCATTCCCAATACGCAACTGGCGCGCAGCCGCATCGCTGCCGGCCAGTTGCTGGTGCCGGAGAACGACAGCGCCGTGTTCTACCTGCGCACCGCTCGCGACCTGGGAGAAGACGAATCGGCCAATCGTATTCTCGCCACCGACGTCGGCTCGCGCCTGCTGGCGCAGGTCCGACAGGCGCTTGCCGATGGCGATGCCGAACTGGCACGCACGCTGTTCGCCGCCGCCAATGCGCTCGACCGCGAGTTCGAACTCGCGCTGCCTGAGCTGGCAGAGGTGGAACGGGAACTGGATGCCGTGAATGCGGCCGCGGCGAGTGCTGCCGTCGCTGAACAGCTCGCACCGATCATCAAGCTGCGCGAGAACGCCCAGCTCATCGAACCTGCCGGCAGCAATGCCTACGAGCAACTGCAGGCGCTGGCCAGCCGCTCGCCGGATGCGCCGGCCATCCGCGCCGAACAGCAGCGTCTCGCCTTCACCCTGCTCGACCACGGCCAGACCGCACTGGCACAGGGGGATCTCGATCGCGCCGAGTTGCTGACGAC
>CAZBKC010000542.1:2090-2454 GCA_964492345.1 uncultured Steroidobacter sp.
GGAAGCGGCGAGCCGCATCGCGCAGGCCCGCGAGCTGCCGCGCACGCGCGAAGTGCCCGCCGCCTATCCGCCGGACGCGGAGCGGCGCGGCATCGAAGGCTGGGTCGACATCGAATTCACCATCGCGGCCAACGGCACCACCCGGGATCTCGTCGTGCGCGAATCGCAGCCGGCCGGGGTCTTCGACAAGTCAGCGATGGATGCGCTCGGCAAGTGGCGTTTCGAGCCGGTGATGCGCAACGGCAAGGTCGTCGAGCAACGTGCCGTCCTGCGGGTGCGGTTTGCGCTGAAGTAGGTTCTGAGATTCAGAGAGGAAGATCTCCACGGGGCAACACGGGGTCGGAGCAAGAGTTTTTCTTCCCCC
>CAZBKC010000543.1:0-2450 GCA_964492345.1 uncultured Steroidobacter sp.
AGTTCGCCGTTCTTCAGCAGGTAGAAGCCGGCCCAGTTCAGATCGGGCAGCGAGTTGAAGAGCAGGGCGGATGCGTTGGCGAGATTTGCGATGGTGTCCGGCTCGCCCGCGATCAGTGAGCGCAGTTCGCGGACCAGTTCGGCATAGAGCTGCGGCTTGGGACGATCGCGGCTGATGCTCGACTCGTGCACGTTCAGGCCCTCTCAAAGGCAAACGCGATGACTTCATCGATGTGCTTCGCGCCGACCGCGCACATGACGAGGCGGTCGAAGCCCAGTGCCACACCGGAGCAGTCGGGTAATCCGTACTCGAGCGCGGCGAGGAAACGATCGTCGATTGGCATCGGCGGCAGGCCGCGCTGCCGGCGCTGCACCAGATCCTGTTCGAAGCGTGCGCGCTGTTCGATGGCATTGCCCAGTTCGTGAAAGCCGTTCGCGAGTTCGATGCCGTCGAGATACGCCTCGAATCGCGAGGCGACCGGCCCGCGGATCTGTGCCAGTGCCGCCTGCGACGCGGGATAGTCGTAGATGAACGTCAGCCGGTCGTGGCCGAGTTGCGGGCCGACCAGCACGCTCATGATGAGGTCGAGACAGGCATCGCGATCGGCACGGATCGACACCGGTACGTCGACACCGGCGCTTTCCAGTCGCGCGATCAGCACGGCGGTCGGATCGCTGAACGCATCGATGCCGGTATGCAACTGCACGGCTTCGCGATAGGTGAGACGCTCCGATCGATCCACATGACGCGAGGAGGGCATCACGGCACTGACCAGCCGCTCGACATCGGACATCAGCGCGTGATGATCGATGCCGAGCCGGTACCACTCGATCAGCGTGAATTCCGGGTTGTGCCAGCGTCCTGATTCGCCATCGCGATACACACGACAGATCTGCCAGAGGTCGCCGCAGCCCGCCGCTAGCAGACGTTTCATCGCATATTCGGGCGAGGTGTGCAGATAGCGCGACTGGCCCACGGCCGTCGCCGCGATACTCGCGAGATGCACATCGGTGACCCCGGCCGCACTCAGCGTCGGCGTCTCGACTTCGAGCGCACGTGTCGCCGTGAAGTACTCGCGCGCGGCGCGCAGCATGCTGGCGCGGACTTCGAGCGTCGCGATCGGAGCAGTGGGGTTCCAGTTCATGAGAGAGAGTGACGAAAGTCACGAGGGTGACGGAAGTGACGAGGGTGATCCCAGACACCGCAGAAGTCCTTCCTTGCCTTCGTCACTTTCGTGACCCTCGTGACTTCCGTCACTTTGCATTCCCCCGCCCAATCACCGTCCCGAGCACCACTTTCCCCAGCGGCGCGAGCGACGGTTCCCAGCGGATCCGTTCGTTCTGGAACAGCAGCACCACCGTCGAGCCCATGTTGAAGCGGCCGAGTTCCTCGCCCTTGGCGAAGGTCTGTCCGACACCGCGATCGATGACGACGGGCGACTTGCGCCGTCGCGGTGGCGGATTGATCTCGCCGCAGTGCACGGTTTCCATGCTGCCGACGAACAGCGCGCCGACGAGGATCACCGCCATCCGGCCGAACGCCGTGTCGAACTCGCAGATCACCCGCTCGTTGCGGGCGAAGAGGCGCGGCATCGTGCGCGCGGTCGCGCCATTCACGCTGAACAGATCGCCCGGGACATATACGGTGCTGAGCGCCCTGCCGGCGAGTGGCATGTGGATGCGGTGATAGTTGTAGGGCGCCAGGTAGATGCAGGTGAAGCTGCCGTTCAGGTAGGCCTGCGCGGCGACCGGGTCATGGCCCAGCAGTTCGAGCAGCGTGTAGTGCTGTCCCTTGGCCTGCAGCAGCTTGCCGTCGGTGATCGGGCCGCTCCTGCTCAGCGTGCCATCCACCGGGCTCACGACCGAATCGCCTGCTGCATCGATGGGACGCGCGTCCGGACGCAATGCGCGCGTGAAGAAATCGTTGAAGCTGCGATACGCGAACGGATCGGGCTGAGCAGCTTCCGCCATGTTCACGTCGTAGCCGCGCAGGAAGTTGGCGATGATCAGACGTCGCAGCGTCGGCGACTCGGTGCGCATCACGCTGTAGATGAGGCGCGACAGCAGATGTTTCGGCAGCAGGTATTGCAGTCCGGCGAACAGCCAGTCGCCGAAGGTCGCGCGAATGTCGGAATCGGCCATGCGATCGGTCATGAGGGCTCAGCCAGCCTCGACGATCCGACGATAGTCGTCCGCGATGACGGCAGCAGTGTGCGGCCCGGAGAACAAGGCGCGCAGTTGTCCGGCGGGATTGATCAGGAAGAGGGCGGCGGAATGATCGACGGTGTAGTCGCCGTTCGGCAGCGGGCTGGTGGCGACCGGCACGCCCAGTGCGCGGGTGAATGCCTCGATGTCGTTCTGGGAGCCGGTGACGCCCGTGAACGCGGGGCTGAAGAATTTCACGTAGGGCGCGAGCTGCGCGGGCGTGTCGCGTTTGGGATCGACCGATAC
>CAZBKC010000544.1:0-2440 GCA_964492345.1 uncultured Steroidobacter sp.
TGCCGCAGGTGAAACTGCCGAAGCGGCTGGACCTCGCGCGGGATGCAGACCGGGCATTGGACAGCGTACCGGGGCTGATCGTCGCGAACTGGGTGGAGGGGCGGTTGGTGTGACGGCAGCACCGCGGACGACATGTGAGTTCGCTGCGTTCGCACCGATGGTCGCTGTCGGCGCATCGCGGACCACTCTTCCGAATGGTGGAAGGAACCGTTCGTTCGTCCATTCTCGTGAACTGAAAACGCGCGGACTAGCCCCGCGAGGTAAGCCAGACCCCGACCAATGTGATCGCCAATCCGACGAACATGGCGAAGGTCAACGGCTCACCGAACAGCGACCATGCCCAGAGCATCGTGACCGGCGGGCTCAGGTAGATGGCGGCGCTGACCTTGGCGGCGGGGAAGAGGCGCAAGCTGGTGTAGTAGACTGCATAGGCCAGGAAAGTCCCGATCAGGACGAGCCACGCCATCCCTATGGCGAAACCGCGGGTCAAAGGCGGCATCACCCCGTCTCCCGTCGCCAGCGAGCAAAGTCCGAACAGCACCGCACCGGTCAGGCTGTGGATGCACAGGCTCTGATGGATCGGCATCACCAGCGATCGGGAGCCCCGGAACATGACCGAGGCGAAGGCAAAGACCAGCATGGAGCCGACGGTCAAACCGTAAGCCCAGAGGGGCGCCGCTCCCAACCCGAGGCTGTCCACGGAGACGATCAGCACGCCGGTGATGGCGATGGCGGTGCCCCGCCACTGCTGCTGCGTCAGCCTTTCGCCAAGGACGGGCTGCGACAGGACCGCGATGGCGAGAGGCAGCAGGTCCGCGATCAGCGCCACGAGGCCTGTCGGCACGCCCTGCTCGATCGCCAGCGCGAAACCGCCGAGATAAAGGAACACCGCCATCACGCCGAACCGCATCTGCGCCAGCACGGCCCGCATGTGCAGGGGTGGGCCGAAAGTCAGCGCGAAGGGCAGCAGGATCAGCCCTGAGAGCAGCGTGCGCCAGAATAGCAGAAGGGCGACGCTGGCTTCCTGGTTGGCGTATCGAATGCCGACAAAGCCTGAACTCCAGCCCAGAATCAGCAACGCCGCAAGGCAGGGCCAGAGCAATGGATGGCGATGGGCAGAGGGGCTTGGCAGGGCAAGATCGGTCATCGGACGCTCGGGACTTGGAAGATGTCCCTTGGAATAGCGACTTGCTGAAGCGACGACACATGACAAATTTGGATCAAGACATGAATTTTACCAAGAAACTATAATGCTCCGTTGCCCAACGATGATGCTTTCGTCATGCTTTAAATCGAGTGCCCCGGAGACAGACATGACCGATCTGAAATCGCGCCGTCTCGAGATCGATGCGCTCAGGATGCTGCGCGCGATCCGGCAGCACGGCGGCGTCACCCGCGCAGCCGAGGCGCTCGGGCTCACGCAATCGGCGGTCAGCCACAAGGTGAAGCGTCTGGAGGCAAGCCTCGATTGCCCGGTTCTCGCCCGCAGGGCTGGCGGTCCGATGTTCACGGCGGCGGGTGAAGAACTTCTGGACTATGCCGAGCGCATCCTGAGCCTGCACGACGAGGCCCTGCTCAGCTTGACGCGGACGGACCTGTCCGGGCGCATCCTGCTCGGACTGACCGAGGACACGGCCCTCACCGACCTGTCACGCATCCTCGCGCGCTTCCGCCGCTTGCATCCGCAGGTGGCGGTGCGCACGCGGGTGCGCATGAGCCTTGTGCTGCGCGAGCTGCTGGAGCGTGGCGAGATCGATGCCGCGATCATGCAGATTTTCGACCATGAGGTGCGCCCGACTGACGTAGCGCTGTTTCACGAAGCCCTGCACTGGGTGAAGGCGCCGGATCTCGCGCTTCCCGAGCGCGGGCCCATCCCATTCCTGTCTTTCGACGAGGATTGCTTCTATCGTCGCTGGGCGCTGGACATCGGGCAGGATGGTGGCGCTCTGCTGGAGACGGTCTTCGAATGCTCCAGTGCCGCAGGCATCGCCACTGGCGTCAGCGCCGGTTTGGGTGTGGCGCTGCTGAGCGCGCGGCACCTGAAACCGGAGATGCAGATTGTTCACGACCGCCTGCCAGTGCCGCCGATGCTGAGCTATGTCGTTCGCCGAGCTCGGCGCGGACGCAATCCGGCGCTGGACAGTCTCATCGCCGGAATCGAGGCCGAGATCGGACGCAAGGGCGGTCTGGCCCTGGCCGTCTGATCTCTGTCTCCGAAACGGGATCATTCAATCAACACGATCCATCGACACCTCCGGGCTGACCTCGCTGCAAGCGACTATGGCTTGGCTTGCCTGGCAACTGTTGGGACGTTCCCCATCGCTAAGGCGGCGCTCGAACCAGACCTTCTTCGCACTCGCATGGCAGCCATCATAAATGCCCACTCCTCGCGAAACCATCCTCGCCGCGCTGCACGCGCGGCTCTCGGCGCTGCCCGCCA
>CAZBKC010000545.1:0-1871 GCA_964492345.1 uncultured Steroidobacter sp.
GAGGGGGCCGGTCACGCTCATGCTTCCGCCTCCCTCAACACCTGCTCCGTATGCTCCCCCAGCAGCGGCGCCGCCGACTCGATCCGCGCCGGCGTCGCGCTCAACCGGTACGGCACCGTCGGATACGAACGACGACCGAGCACCGGATGCTCGACCTCCACGAAGAACCCGCGGTACTGCATCTGCGGCGACTCGAAGATGTCCGCCGCGGTATTCACCGACGCCAGCGGAATGCCGAGCTTCTGGGCGCGCGCCACCACGTCCATCTTCTGCTGATCCTTCATCCACTCCGCGATGTGCGTGCGGCAGCGTTCGATGCGTTCCGGTGTCAGGTGCAGTTCGAGCCAGCGATCGGGAAAGTCCTTCATCCACTGCGGATCGCCCATCAGCGTGCTGAGCCCCTTCCAGTGACCTGGCTCGGAAATGAACAGGTACACGTAGCCGTCGGTGCAGCGGAAGAACGTGGCCGGCCCGCCGAGATCGAAGGCCGTGCGCCGGGTGCTCACGTCCATCGCGCCGTCGACCATCTGGCTGAGCACGTAGTCGCTGAGCGAGGCGAGCGCTTCCTGCTGCGACACGTCGATGAACTGGCCGCGATGCGAGTCCTCGCGCCAGTAGAGCGCGGCCATCAGCGCAATCGCGGCACTCAGTCCCGATTCGTAGTCGACGACGAAACGTCCGGCCCCCTGAAGTGGCGGCGTGCCCGGATCGGGCGAACTCGGCGAGTGATAGCCCCAGCCGCTGCTGTGAAAGACGTTGAGGCTGTAGGCCTTGTGCACGTCGGCGGGCGCGTCGTAGCCGAACGGCGTGATACAGCAGACGATCAGCCCCGAGTCGTCGTCGCCACAGCGCATCGGTTCGATGCCGAGACTTTCAAGGTGACCGGGCGCGTGATCGTCGAGGACGACATCGATCTTCGCGAGCAGATGCTGCAGTATCTGTTTGCCTGCGTCGCTGGCCAGATCCAGCGTTACCGAGCGTTTGTTGGTGTTGAGGTACGCGAACAGTCCACTGTTCTCGTTGGCCGCTGCGCCTTCGGCAAAGGGCGCCATCCGCCGCGTCTCGCTGCCGCCCCCGGGCGCCTCGATCTTGATGACTTCGGCGCCGAAGTCCGCCAGCAGCTTGCGGCACTATCGCTCATCGGCCCCGCCCGTGCCGCGATGGTGCAAGGTCAACCAAATGCCATTGCGTGCGGAGGCAAGGCGGGGTGGGAAGAAAGAAGCGGTAGGCGGTTAGCGGTTGGCCGTTGGCCAGCACGCGCTGCCGCGCCTCTGAACTATCCGCTAACCGCCAACCGCTATCCGCTTCTTCCTGTGCCTGCAGCGGAACCACCGCTTGTCCCAGGGTGGCGGAGGCGGGACGCGCGGCGTGGGACGCTCCACACTGATGGCTCGCAAGTGTCAGCGAGAACTGGACTTATGTCGGCAAGCACCCTGCACGATGAGGCGCGGACGGATCGCAGCGATCGCCTGTCGCCCGAACGCTCGAAGCCGGCCGTGCGCGCTGTGGCCGTCACGATTGCGATCCTGCGTCAACTCGCGCTGAGCCGCCGGCCCATGGGAGTCAATGCCATCGCGCGTGCGGTCGGCTGCACGCCGAGCGCGTGTTTCAACATCCTGAAGACGATGGCGGCCGAACACTTCGTGGAATTCGATCGTGACACCAAGGCGTATTCGCTGGGTCGCGGCGTGGCGGCCATCGCCCGTCATGCGCTCGATCCCAATGCCATGTACGGCTGGATGCGCGAGCGCATCGAACAGCTGGCCGACGACTGGGCGCTGACCATCGGGCTGTGGCGTGTGCAGAAGACTTCCGCCCTGCTGGTTGGGTATGCCACCGGTTTCACGAGCACACGCATCCACCTCACCATC
>CAZBKC010000545.1:1881-2436 GCA_964492345.1 uncultured Steroidobacter sp.
CTGCTCGGCGCCGCGGGCCGCTGCGTCGCCGCCAGACTCGACGATGCCGAAATCACCGAACGGTTTGCCGGCCTGCGCTGGGAAGAACCGATCACGCTCGATCAGTACCTGTCGGAAGTCGCCCAGACGCGGCAGACGGGCTGGGGCCTGGACG
This sequence comes from uncultured Steroidobacter sp., assembly GCA_964492345.1. Taxonomy (GTDB): domain Bacteria; phylum Pseudomonadota; class Gammaproteobacteria; order Steroidobacterales; family Steroidobacteraceae; genus Steroidobacter. The sequence continues at coordinate 2,036 of CAZBKC010000545.1, forward strand.
AAGGGCGTCACCTGCGCGGCGTCACCTCGATGGCCGCTCCGGTGCTGGATGACACCCAGCAGGTTCGCTTCTGCCTGAGTGCGCATTCATTCACTGGGCAGCTATCCGGCAGTGCGCGCCAGGAACTGGCGGGGCAGTTGCTGAATGCGTCGGCGTGGGCAGCGGATCGCATTGCGACAGTGATCGATCGGAAGGCGGTCTGACGGATCTCGACTCTTCCTGTGGGGCCGGCTTCAGCCGGCCTCCGGGAGCTGTCAGGCTGAAGCCTGACCTACAGGAAGAACCGGAGCCCTTCTCCGTCCCTGCCCCGCACGTTGCCCGCTCCTGCAATGGCGGCCTGCCTTCGCGCCCCGCTGGCTATGATGCGGGCTCCCGATCACGATTCCCGAGGACATCCCCGC
>CAZBKC010000546.1:0-2432 GCA_964492345.1 uncultured Steroidobacter sp.
GCATGGGCCACCGGATTGTATCGCTGCAGACTCAACGCTTTCCCGACAGCGAGGGTTCGATGGCATCTTCGGACCGTACGAGTGAACTCCAAGTGAATGGTGCGCTGCTACACTGAACGGCGTTATGCAGATCAAACATCTCCCCTGGTGGAGCGTCGGGGTCGCCCTGATGTGGCTGCTCGCTGCCTGTGGCTCAACCCCTTCGCAGCCGCAGCAGGAAGCGACGCGTGGCAAAGGCTCAGAATCGTCGGACGTGCTGCTGGCTGACGCCATCCGGCGACAGCGTGGACAATTCGATGGCATGCAGTCGCATCCGCTGGTCAAGGAAGCCTATGACAAGGCCCCCGACCGTCCGGATATCGCCTGGTTGTATGCGCAACTGTGCGCCACCGTTGCCGGTTGCCAGCCGGAATCTGCGGAAGCACGGTTGCGGCGCCTCGACCCGAAGAATTCCGCCGCGTGGCTCGGGGCACTCTCGCGCACGCAGCGCAGCAACGACGTGGCTGCCGAAAACGAAATCCTCGACGTCATGAGCCGTGGTGAACGCTTCGACATCTACTGGAACGTGCTGGCCTCGCGCGTCGCAGTCATCCTGAGCGCAGACACCGCAGCGCAATTCGGCCCGACGACGCCCGACCTGGTCACGAGCAGTCTCAACGATACGATCGGGTGGTTGTCCACCGTGTCCATTCCCGCCTTCCGACCGCTGAGCGACGCCTGCATCCGCGGGCCCGTCGGCAATCCCGCGGTCGCACAGCGCTGCCGCGCCATTGCGAACACACTGGTTCGCGGCGATACCGTCATCGCCGAAAGCGTCGGTCTCGGTATTCGCGAACGCCTCGCGGCACCTGGCTCCCCGGAAGCAGCTGCGGTCGCGCAGGACATCCGGCGTTCACGCTATCAGCGCGACACGGCAGGCCAGATCATCGCGATGCAGGAAGACCAGGAAAAATTCTCCCGCGAACTCATCAAGCTCATGGCGAATCTGCGCCGCGAACAGGATGTGTTTCTCGCCGTGATCCGCTGGGGCCAGCAGCCGGTGGAACCGCCGGCGGATTGGGTGGAGAGCGGCCTCTAGACAGACAAGCCAGAGACAGATGAGCCGCAAAAGACCGCACAAAGGAATGTGAACGGCAAGAGGCAGGAATGTCTGTCTATCCGGGTGAGGTATTCACTCTTTTATGCGGTCTTTCGCGGCTAGAGATCTTATTCACGCCGCCTGCTTTTCTTCCTTCTTCGGTTCGCCGCCGAGCGCTTCGCGCAGATCGCTCAGCATCTGCGACAGCTCGCCGGTCATGAGCAGGAAGTCGATGTCGAACTGTTCCTCGGGGGAGAGGCCCTCGCTCTCGGCTTTGTCTTTCGCAATTTCGAGAAACTCGACGCGCTTCACCTGCAGCTTGTCGGTGAGCACGAAGGAAATGCGATCGTTCCACGTCAGACCCAGGCGCGTGACGTATTTACCACCAGCCACGTGATCCTGGATTTCCTTGCCTTCGAGCGGGTGACGCACGTAGCGCACGGTGGCCTTGGTCTTGTCGGCAGTCTGCAGTTCGAGGTCGTGATCGAGCGTGAAGCGCAGCGGCGCATCACCGAGCGCGAGCCACGCACCCATCGAGGAATGCGGCACGAGCTGCGTTTCCATGAACTGCACCGGGAGGCTGCCGAGCGTGTCGCGCAGCGTCTCTACGAGCTCGTCGGCACGAGCGCCGCCTGCAGCATCGACGATGAACCAGCCGTTCGCCGGATCGATCCACGCACGCGTGATGCGCCGGCGTGACAATGCGCGCGCGCGCAACTCTTCGGTCACCTTTTCCTTCAACTCGCGCATCTGACGGCGGCCCACGGGGAATCCCTGCTGCTGCGCGAGCTCTGCCGCGCGTTCCGTAGCAACCTGCTTGATGATCGAGGACGGCAGCAGTTTCTGTTCGACGCCGAGCGCGATCAGGTGCTGGCCGTTGGTCGTGTGCACGTAGCGTTGCGCGCTGCTGGAATGCACCCAGCCGCGGCTGAACATTTCGAAGCTGTTGCAGGGCTGCAGCGGACGGTTCGACAGGCGACTTTCGAGTTCGACCAGCGGCATGGTCCAGCCGTCGGGCAGGCGATAGATGATGAGATTCTTGAACCACATGATGACGGCCCGCGCAAAAGCGGCGGAGTATACGGAACACGACCGCGCCGTCGACTACTTGAAATCGCGCGCCGAGTCTGCGAAGACGACCGCGCGGATTACGCGGCGCAGCAACCAGGAATTTTTTCCCTGTCGTCCTCTCATGTTGCGCGCGAACGCTGCGGTCGCGAGTGTGTCCTGGCAGGCTCTCAATTGCGCATGGCCTGGCGTCCAGGCAGCACGGCGCCGGAACTGACTGGCACTATTTCTTTCCCCTCCTCCGCTTGCGGGGGCCGCTCCTGCGCATCCATGCGCCCGCGGCATT
>CAZBKC010000547.1:0-2428 GCA_964492345.1 uncultured Steroidobacter sp.
CGCTGCACAAGCTGGCGCACCAGGAAATGATCGTCGACTGGTTCGAATTCTGGCTAGCCGGAAAGGAGCGAGCAGCGCCGGAAAAAGCCGATCAGTACCGCCGCTGGCGACAGATCCGGGAACAGCGTCAGCCGCAGAAGAACCCGGATCCATGAACACCTCGAGCCATGTCCGTTACTGCGGAACCCCACTCGCGACGAAGCTCGGCTTCGACACGAAAGCGGTCATGACACTGTCAGGTGCCGTAGCTCGAGAACACCGTCGTCCCCCCATCGCTCCGCAGGAGCAGCACGTCGTAACGATCCACCCTGCCGGAAGGCACTTCCATCCCCGGTGAACCCGCGGGCATGCCGGGTACCGTGAGCCCTTTTGCTTGCGGGCGCTCGCGCAGCAGGCGCCTGATATCGTCGGCCGGGACATGACCTTCGATGAAGTAGCCCGCGACTTCGGCGGTATGACAGGAACTCAGCGAGGCCGGCACACCCAGCCGCTCCTTGACTGGAGTGAGGTCATCGAAGTCTGTCACCTCGGTACGGAAACCGGATTTCTGCAGGTGCGTCACCCAGACACTGCAGCAACCGCAGGTCGGCGTCTTGCTGATACGAATGGTCGGCAACGGCTTTTCTTCCGCACGCGTCAGCAGCGGGATGGCACCCAGGGCCAGCAAGGCGTCTCTGCGGTTCATTCGCGCGATCTCCGTCATCGGTGTCCTGACGACGAACATACACGAACGCACCCATCAGAACGATGGCGACGAGGGTGAATCCTTCCACCCTCATCGGATCCTGCGCCGGCTCATCCAAAACGACGTGCGGTCTTCTGCTGATGCATCGCGGTGAGGATGCGGTTGTTCACCGACTTCACCGCATCGTCGATCGCCCTGGTGCGGCACTCTTTCCTGGCCTTCAAGAAATACGTGTCGACTCCGCCGGCGGTACCGCAGACGATACCGGCGGCGCGCCGGATCCGTGTGTAGAGACGCGCGACGCCTTCCGGGTTCGACAGGTTCAGATCGCTGTAGCGAACTGCAACGCTGCGTGTGTCGACATCGGCGGCGCTGGCGACGCCCGTTGCGGCGATGCAGGCAGCGAGCAGACCGGTCCTGAGCCATTGGCCGGCAACGCGGGATCGGGTATTCATGAGTCGTCCTCCAGTAGATGTGTGATGCGGTCACAAACATCTGTCGGCAACCCGTCGACTCATGGCATGTACCTGCGTACACCTGACTTTGGGCAGGCGCTGTCCAGTTGGCACCGTCGCCGCCGTCTCCCCTGCGACTATTCCGGACTTTGCACCGCGACGCGCGCACCCATGTCGCGCAGGAAGGCATGGAGGTCGACGATCTCTTCGTCGGTGAAATGCGCGAACCGACCGCGGGCGACGCCCGACATCATCGGCAGTTCGCGATCGCCGAGCGCCTTGCCGGTTCGCATGAGATGCGCGAAGGCAGCTTCGTCGTAGGCCATGACGATCAGCAGGTCCGGTGCAGTGCTTCCACCCCACGGCACATCGCCGCGAAGACTGAAGCCGTGGCATTCATTGCACGTCGTCATCGCATGGATGCTGCGCTTCGAACGCGCGCTGGCAACGTTGCAGCCGCATCGCGACTCGCCCATACGAGCGTGACCGGCCGCGGCGCGCGGAACTTTAGCCCCGACCTTCCCTGATTTTTCCGGTTCCGGGAATCAGTTCATCCAGCCTGCCAGACCGGCATTGCCGCGCGGCTGCCTGCGCAGCGTTCGCCGGCATGGATTCTTGACGCGCACCGCATCGGGCGGTGGGCCGGGAGAGGATGATTCCCGGCATTTCGTGCCATCAACTGCTGGACCGTGATGTGAAGACCGACGTCGCCGAATCCGAGAACTGGCGCAAGAAATACTTCGACAGCCTGAGTTCGCTGGAGGACGAACATCGCCGCTTCCGTGCGATGGAGGCGACGCTGAAGCGGCTTGCCGGGCGCCTTTGCAGCGCGTCGCTGGGACAGTCACCGCGACTGGATGAGGAAGTCAGGAAACTGCAGGCCGCGATCCGTCGCGAAGCCTCGCACGAGGAGCTCGAAAAGATCACGCCGGCGCTGACCGAGGCGATCCAGGCGCTGGACCACGCGCCCTCGTTCGTCGCCACGCAACCGGTCGCCGTCAGGCCCGGTACCGCAGCATCTTCGCCGCGCATCGACGAGCGCGTTCGCGTCGTCCTGGTCGCGCTGCTGGTCGAACTGCGACGCGACAGCACGCTGGTCGGTCAGATCGACGCCATCGACGCGAAACTCGGCGCGGCGCTGCCGCAGGAACAGTTGCCCGATGTGCTGTCGTCGCTGATCGACCTGGTCGGGCAGCGCATCAAGCGCATCGAAAGCGCGCGACAGGAACTCGAAGCCCTGCTCACGCACCTGGCCGGCAAGCTGGACGAAATCGGGCGCTTCGTCGCC
>CAZBKC010000548.1:0-2418 GCA_964492345.1 uncultured Steroidobacter sp.
TCACCAAGATTACGAACGACCTGCGCTGGATGAACAGCGGGCCGCTCGCCGGCATCGGCGAGATCTCGCTGCCGGCACTGCAGCCGGGCAGCAGCATCATGCCCGGCAAGGTCAACCCGGTGATTCCCGAGGCAGTCACCATGGTTGCGGCCCAGGTCATCGGCAATGACGCGACCATCACCGTGGCTGGACAATCGGGAAATTTCCAGCTCAACGTGATGCTCCCGGTGATCGCCTACAACCTGCTGCAGAGCGTCGACCTGTTGTCGAACGCTGCGCGTGTGCTGGCCGACGCAGCGATCGCCGGCTTCAAGGTGAACGAAGCGGCGGTGACAGCGGCACTGGAACGCAATCCCATCCTGATCACCGCGCTGAACCCGGTGATCGGTTACGAACTGGGTGCGAAGATCGCCAAGCAGGCGTATGCCGAGCGCCGCCCGGTGCGTGAGGTCGCCGCCGAACAGACGAAGCTGCCGCCGCAGGACATTGCTCGTCTGCTCGATCCGCGCGAACTGACCAAGGGTGGCGTCAAAGCCGAAGGCGGCGGCTGACGTGCCCGCAACTTCCGATCGGTTCGGACTGCGCCGACAGATAGAAGCAAGGTTGCAGGGTACGCAGCCTGCAACGGATCTGAGCAGGGCGCACGCAGGCGGCATCGCACCTGAGTTCAGCGCCCAGTTCCGACAGTTCTATCCCGCCTCGCCCGTGCCTGCGGCAGTACTGGTCCCCATCGTGGATCGCGCAGACGGCCCCACGATCCTGCTGACGCAGCGCTCCGCACAGCTCAAGAATCACGCGGGCCAGATCAGTTTCCCTGGTGGCCGCATCGAATCGTCGGACGCAGGTCCGTTCGACGCGGCGTTGCGCGAAACGGAGGAGGAGGTCGGCCTCGTGCGCGACTTCGTCCAGATCGCCGGCTGTCTCGACCCGCACGTCGTGCTCACCGGCTTCTGCATCACACCCGTGGTCGGTTTCGTCAGGCCGGGATTCACATTGAAGCTGAACACCCGCGAAGTCGAGTCGACATTCGAACTGCCGCTCGTGCATCTGCTGGATGAGGCGAATCACCTGTCCCGCGAGCGTTTCATTGGCGATGTGTCGGTGCAGGTCTATGACATTCCCTTCGGCGACTATCGGATCTGGGGTGCCACCGCGGGAATATTGATGAACCTGTATCGATTGCTTACGGTTTCGCCCGCCGACCGGTAGCGTACTGCCATGTCATCGATTTCCCGTCTTCTCGCCATCATGTCCCGTCTGCGCGATCCGCAGCGCGGCTGTCCGTGGGACCAGCAGCAGAATTTCGGCACCATCGCTCCGTACACGATCGAGGAGGCTTATGAAGTTGCCGATGCCATCGAACGCAACGACCTGGCCGACCTGCGCGATGAACTCGGCGATCTGCTGTTTCAGGTCGTTTTCCATTCGCAGATGGCGAGCGAGCAGGGTGCTTTCACCTTCGATGACGTGGTCAATGCCATCTGCGACAAGATGGAGCGCCGTCATCCCCACGTTTTCGGCGACGCACGAATCGACGATGCCGAACAGCAGACGGTTGCCTGGGAGGAGCAGAAGCGTCGCGAGCGTGCCGCGACCAGCGACAGCGTGCTCGATGACGTACCCGTTGCACTGCCCGCGCTGACTCGTGCCAACAAACTTGGCAAGCGGGCCGCCCAGGTCGGGTTCGAATGGACGGACGTCGGCGGTGCCATCGACAAGTTGCAGGAAGAATTCGGCGAACTGCGCGAGGAAGCCGTAGCTGGAGCCGATCCGCAGCGAATGGAACATGAAATCGGCGACGTGCTGTTCTGTGTCGTGAATGTCTGTCGCTATCTCAAGCTCGATCCCGAAAAGGCCCTGCGTCTCACGAACGCCAGGTTCGAGCGTCGTTTCCGCTACGTCGAACAAAGCCTGAAGGCCCAGGGGCGTACCCCGGAAGGGGCGACGCTGGAGGAAATGGACAAACTGTGGGAGGAGGCGAAGGGAAATGAAGTGACGAAGTGACGAAGTGACGAAGCAAGAGGGTCGCTCCGGGTTCTGACTTCGTCACCTCGTCACCTCGTCACCTTCGTCACTCCCCGCGGCAATGCCGCGGGGAATTCAGCCCTCATTCAGAGCTTCGATCCTATCGTGCCTCCCATGCCCGGCTTCCTCACGCCGGGTGTGGAGAAAAGAACATGGCGATTTCCGCTCGCGCTGCGAGTGCCCTGGCAATCCTGTCTGGTCTGAGTGTGACCTCGGTCGCACTGACATCACCCCCGTCGCGATACGAGGGCTATTGCCGTATGACCCCGGGCCGAACAATCCGGGTCCGGGTTGCCGTGGCCCCAGCCGAATGAAATACGCAGGTCGATGGGGTGTGAATCGTCATCCCATCGACCGTAAACTACCGCCCCCATGCGCTCCCGCTTTTCGATC
>CAZBKC010000549.1:0-2413 GCA_964492345.1 uncultured Steroidobacter sp.
TCGTCATTCCCGCGAAGGCGGTGACCGAAGGAAATCCCGCGGGAGAATCCATCCGGATCAGCAAGATGGGCCCCCGCCTTCGCGGGGGTAACGGAGTAAATCAGACCTTCCCTAAAGCAGCCAGTAGCCAGCATTACCGCTTCTTGCGTGCGGTCTTCCTGCGTGTCGCGGTCTTCTTCTTGCTGCCACGTTTCCTGCTGCTGCGCTTCTTCGGCACTTTCGCGCCGCTTCGGCGTGCCTCGGACAGTGCAATTGCGATGGCCTGCTTGCGGCTCGTGACTTTCTTTCCGGAGCTGCTGCGCAGCGTGCCGCGCTTGCGCTCGCGCATGACCTTCCGGACCTTCTGCGATGCCTTCTTGCTGTAACGCCGCGCCATGGGGGCTGCCTCGTTTCATGACTGCACTCCACTCGAACGGCTGGGCGTTCGCCGTGGTTCCGGCGCTGTTCCCCGTGCGTTTGCATGGCCGACATACGAAAGTTGCGCGCAATGAACGCCCGCACGCATTGCCTGCTGTCGATCGTCCTGCTCGCGTGCTGCGGTTCCGCCCCGGCGCAGGACATGAGACTGGCGATTCTTCCTGTGGGTCAGGCTTTCCCGCGGGATTTCCTTCGGTCACAGCCTGACAACTCCGAAGACAGTTCTCAGCGCCCGGTCAGGCGCTGCAGTTTTTCCGGATAACGCGCGCCCTGTACGGGTGTCTGCGCTGTCGAACTTTCGATCTCCTGCAGATCGGCGGCGGACAGTGCGACCTGCAGCGCGCCGAGATTTTCCTCGAGACGGGGCAGTTTCGTCGTACCCGGGATCGGCACGATCCACGGCTTCTGCGCCAGCAGCCAGGCAAGCGCCAGTTGTGCCGGCGTCGTTTTCTTCTGTGCAGCGAGTCTTTCGAGCACCGCGACCAGGGCCTGGTTGGCCTTGCGGGCCTCCGCGGAGAAACGCGGCAGGCCATTGCGGAAATCGGATTTGTCGAACGAGGTGGTCTCGTCGATCTTGCCCGTCAGAAAGCCACGACCCAGCGGACTGAATGGAACGAAGCCGATGCCCAGCTCGGCGAGTGTCGGCAGGACTTCCTGCTCGGGCTCGCGCCACCACAGCGAGTATTCGCTCTGCAACGCCGTCACCGGTTGCACTGCATGCGCGCGGCGGATCGCCGGTGCACTCGCCTCGGACAGGCCGAAGTGTTTCACCTTGCCTTCGCGAATCAGGTCCTTCACGGTGCCCGCCACGTCTTCGATCGGTACGTCCGGATCGACGCGGTGCTGATAGAACAGGTCGATCGTCTCGACCTTGAGCCGCTTGAGCGAGGCCTCCGCGACTTCGCGAATGTGCGCCGGTCGGCTGTCGAGACCGGTCTGCCGGCCCTCGCTGTCCAGGCGAAAACCGAACTTGGTGGCGATCGTCACCTTGCCGCGCAACGGTGCGAGCGCTTCGCCGACCAGTTCTTCGTTGGTGAAGGGGCCATAGACTTCGGCAGTATCGAAGAACGTCACGCCGCGCTCGGCCGCGCCGCGGATGAGCGCGATTCCCTGTTGCCTGTCGACCGCGGGGCCATAGGCAAAGCTGAGGCCCATGCAGCCGAGGCCCAGTGCCGAAACTTCCAGATCGCCGAGCTTGCGCGTTTGCATGATGCCTCCTCGTCGGGCCGCAGGAACTTGCGGCGCCCGCGTGAGTCTCGAAAGTACATGCGCCGGCCTTCAGGCGCCATCATTCGATGAGGCATTCGATGCAGTTCGACCCGCAGCGCCCACAACTCGGACATCGCGACAGCCTGGGCTCGCGTGCCCAGGGAATCGTGGTCAAGGCACTGACAGCCGTGGCAGCGGCAGTTGCGCTGATCGGCGCGATTGCGATATCGATCGTGGTGTTTGCCGTCGTGCTGACGGCGCTGTTCGTCTTCGGTCTGTATGTCTGGTGGAAGCTGCGGCAACTGCGTCGTCAGGCGCCCTCGCGATTCGCGTCGGGCGATGTGATCGAAGGTGTCGTGGTGCGGGAAGAGTCGACCCGCGACTGAAGGAGACGTCGGGCGCTCATGAGCCGGCCCGCGCCAGCGCCACGGCGTCGGGACCTGCCGGGAAGTGCAGTCGGCCGGATCGATCATTCGCTGCCTGCCAGACGACCTCGGCCACGTCGGACGCCTTCGTCACTGCAGCCGGCTGCGCGAATGCCGCGAAGATGCGCTGCGCGAAAGGCGAATAAACCTCAGGAATCAGGCCCTGCATGCGCGACCCGCCGTTTTCCGTGAAGCGCGTGTCCGGGCCGTACCCCGGCTCGACCAGTTTCACGCGAACGTCGAATTCCGCCAGCTCGTGCGCGAGCGACTCCGTAAAGCCGGTGATGGCCGTCTTGCTGGCGGCGTAGACCGCGACCAGCGGCAGCGGCGCGAGCGTTACGCTGGAAGTGACGTGGATGACC
>CAZBKC010000550.1:0-2409 GCA_964492345.1 uncultured Steroidobacter sp.
TCATGGGTTCATCCTCTCGATGCGCGTCAAGCCAGTTTGCGCGCTGAATCTGTGGCAGTGGCGCTCTGCTCGAGCGCGTGTCGTGCGGCGATGTAGCCCCACGTGAATGACGGTCCGACGCTGCCGCCGGCGCCAGGTTCGACGCGGCCCATTACCGACGCCGTCGACGTTCCCGTCGCATACAGCCCTTCGATGGCGGAACCGTCGGGCCGCAGCACGCGGGCCTGCGTATCCGTGACGAGCCCGCCGTAGGTGCTCACATCGCCCGGGAAAATCTGCATCGCATAGAACGGTCCCTGTTCGAGCGTGCCGAGCGATCTGGACTCGCTCAGCGGATCGCCCTGCCATTGCTGGTAGAGATGCTCGCCGCGGCGGAAGTCCTCGTCGCGGCCGCGCCGCGCGGATTCGTTGAAGCGTTCGACGGTGGCGCGCAGCTTCGCCGCATCCATGCCGCAGTCCGCGGCGAGCGCGTCGAGCGTGTCGGCCTTGCGCAGGAATTTCTCGTCGAACCAGGGCTGGGGCTTCTTGGGGCCTGGCATGCTGCCTGCCAGCATGTGCGTGTTCACGTAGCGGCTGTCGAACACCATCCAGCTCGGCACGGCGGATGAGAGTCTGTTGCGCTCGATCATGTTGCGACAGTACTCGACTGACGAGCCGGCCTCGTTCATGTAGCGCACGCCGCTCTGATCGACGGTGATGCAATGCGGCTTGGCAACGTCGCTGCCCATCGTTGCCTTCGGCTTGCCCGGAGGAAAGGCGACCGGCATGCCGATGCGTTCGCCCATCTGCGCGAGTGCGGCGCCGATGCGTGCGCCTTCTTCGATCAGATCACCGGTGTCCTCGGCGATGACGCTCGACCACTCGGCGGACGTGCCGGGCAAGTAGCGATCGAGCATCTGCTGGTTGCGCGCGAAGCCGCCGGCGTTGATGAGTACGCCGAGACGTGCACCGACACGCCATTCGCCGCCGTCCTTCTTCGTCACGACTCCTGTCACGCGGTTGCCTTCGATGATGAGCTGCGTGACCGCGGAATTCAGGCGGATGTCCGCGCCGGCTTTGAGCGCGGCATGCAGCATCTGCGCCTGCAGCGCCTGCCCCGTCGCCACGCGCTGACGCTTCTTGAACCGGTCTGCGAGCACTCGGCCGACGATCCGCAGCATGGTCTTCTTGGCGCTGGAGGCGCGCTTGAGCAGCGGCATCTCCATCGCTTCATCGAGATTCGCGGGCAGCGGCAGAAAGCCGGGGCGGAGTTTCGCCTTCCATTCGCCCAGCCGGTTCAGATCGAAGAGCTGCGAAACGACCGCGCGGCCGCGGGCCGATTCACCCGGTGCCTCGTAGTAGTCGGGCCACGACGGAATGCGTCGCAGCTGGATGCCCTGGGCTACGAGGAAGTCGACCATCTTCGGCGCTTCCTCTACGTAGGTACGGCGCCGCGCAGCAGTCGTGCCCGACGGCTCGGGAAACGTGCCGGCAACGGCGTCGAGATAGCGGACGGCCTCCTCGGTGCTGTCGGCAATCCCTTCGCTCTTCATGAAGCGATTGTTCGGAATCCACATGACGCCGCCGGAGGTTGCCGTCGTACCGCCGACGAGATCCGACTTCTCCAGGATGACGACGCTCTTGCCCGCTGCGCGCAGCGCCAGTGCGGCACACATCGAACCGCCGCCGCTCCCGATCACCACGAAATCGACCGTCTCGTTCATGGCGCAGTGACCTGCTCAGCCGGGTTTGCGGGCGGAGAGAGAAATATGCCCCACGTGCAGATCGGGCGGCATGTCGATGATCGCGCGGAAAGCATTGGTCACGGAGGTGAACTGACTGATCGGACGTTCGCGCAGATTCAATCCAGCTTCCATCGCTGCTTTGGCAAAACGCATCTGGGCCTGCGGATCCACATTCCACACTTTGCCTTCCTCCATCATCTGACCGGCACGCACGGTCGTGACGCGGATGCCGCTGGGCTCGAGCTCACGCTGCAATCCGGATGAGAACTGTTCGAGGCCTGCCTTCGAGCTCTGATACATCAGCAGGTGCGGGAAGGGCAGTGCGATCGACTCGCTGGTCACGTTGATGATGTGACCGCCGCGACCCATCATCGGAATGGCCGAGCGCGAGCACAGGATGGGGCCGCCCAGATTGGTGGCGAGGGTACCCAGGATCTGCTCGTCGGTGGCTTCCGCGATCAGGAAGGGTTCGAAGATCGCGGCATTGTTGATCAGCACATCGATGCGCGGATGGCGCTTTGCGATCTCGGCGAAGGCCGCCTTCACCGAAGCGGGCGAGGCCACGTCGCAACCGACCGCCATGGCGCGCTCGCCGATTTCCTGCGCCGCGGCCTGCACCTTCGAGGGTGTGCGGCCCAACAGGACGACCTGATCGCCGTCCGCTGCGAAGCGACGCGCCAGCGCG
>CAZBKC010000551.1:0-2407 GCA_964492345.1 uncultured Steroidobacter sp.
TGAAGGCCATGGGCGAGAGCGTCGAAGCCGCCGACGATCTGCAGCAGATGCGCGGGCTGGTCCGCAGCCGGCTCGATTCCATCGACCGTCACCTGCAGGCGTTCCGTCAGCGGGAAACGGTGCTCGCGAACGAACTGCGTTCGCGCAACGAACAGATGCGCTCGCGCATCGCCGAACTCGAAGGTCGCGCGCGCCTGCTGCAGACCCAGCTGCAGGACGAGCAGCGGCTGTCGCTGATCGATCAGCTCACCAGGATTCCCAACCGCCTCGCCTACGACAAGCGCATCGAGGAAGAACTCGAACGCTGTCGTCGCCTCGGCGCGCCGGCCTGCCTCGCCGTCATGGACGTCGACCACTTCAAGCGCGTCAACGACACCTACGGCCATCGCGCCGGTGATCGCGTGCTGCGCGCCGTCGCGGATTGCCTCGCCGGCCGCATCCGCCGCACCGACTTCGCCGCGCGCTACGGCGGCGAAGAGTTCGTGATGCTGCTGGAAGGCACGGGCATCGACGATGCCATGCGCGTCGTCGATGACATGCGCAACGCCATCGCCGCCATCGGCTTTCATTTCCGCGGCACGCCGGTCTCCATCACCGTCTCGGGCGGCGTCACGGGTCTCCTCGACAAGGACTCCGCTGATTCCGTCTTCGATCGCGCCGACAAGGCGCTGTACAAGGCCAAGGAAGACGGACGCAATCGGTGCGTCGCTGGCTGAGCAGACGAAGAGCCGCAAAAGACCGCATAAAAGAAAAGGAGATCGAATTCTTCGAGCAGATCCCGACGCATCGTCACTTCGCCTACGCGGCAATGACGAAAGACGCGTCGCACACATAACTTTTACTTCTTTTATGCGGTCTTTTGCGGCCGCTCTTTCCGATCTGAGACGACAAATACTTCGCGCCGCGTTCCTGCGCGAGTGATCGCTTCATTTCCGCAGCGCTCCCGCACTATAGTGCCCGCACTGTCCTGGGGGATCGTCGATGAAGGCTCAGCCTGCTGCCTTTCTGCGCACGACGCTGCCGCTCGACCTGTCGCGGCTCGAGGCGCTCGACAGCGGTCGCTATCACTCGATCTGGCTGCCCGATCACATGGTGAGCTTCTGGCCGGATTCGATCTGGACGCCTGAATTCACCGACCTCGCGACCGTTTCGCCCTCGCCGCATCGCCACCTCGATGCGCTCACGGTCGCGGCCGCCGTCGCGGCACTGACGAAGAACGTGCCGATCGCCACCAGCGTCGTCGACACCGTGCGCCGTCATCCTGCGATGCTCGCGCAGAGCGCACTGACGATCGATCACCTCGCACGCGGCCGTTTCATCCTCGGGCTGGGTAGCGGCGAGACCGAAAACACCGTTCCGTACGGCTTCGATTTTTCAAAGCCCGTGAGTCGTCTCGAAGAATCGCTGCAGGTCATCAAGCTGCTGTGGGAAACCGATGGCCCGGTGGACTTCGAGGGTCAGTTCTACAAGCTGCATCACGCACGGATGGACACCGAACCGTTCGAAGGCCGCTTGCCGAAGATCTGGCTGGCGGCGAGCGGACCGCGCGCACTCGACATCGCCGGCCGCTACGCCGATGGCTGGTGGCCCGCCGGCGCGTACTCGCCGGAAGAGTACGCAGCAAAGCTGGGAAAGATTCGCGAATCGGCAGAGCGCGCCGGCCGCGATCCGTTTGCCATCGTGCCGGCCTTCATCTGGACGTGCCTCATCGGCGATGAAGCGGAACTGGAGGAAATCCTCGACGCACCGCTGGTGAAGGCGTATCTGCTGCACATCTCCGCCGACATCCTCAAGGCCCATGGCTTCGAGCATCCGATGGGACCCGAGTGGCGCGGCTACCAGGACATCAACCCGGCGACGCTGACACGCGAACGCATTCTCGCCATGCTGGCGAAGACGGATACGAATGCGATTCGCGCGGTCGTCCCCAGCGGCTCGCCGCAGCAGGTGGCGCGCGTGCTCAAGGGATTTGCCGACGCCGGCCTGCGCGTACCGAAAATCCTCGACTACAGCGGCATGGCGGGACTCAAGTTCGCCGCGCGCTCGCCGGCGAAGGTCATGGAGGCCGAGGATGAATTCCTGCGCCTCGCCGGAGAGTTGGTATGAATAGGACGCTGGACGCGGATGCGCTGCTCGCTCAGGCACAGAAGGCCACGGGCCTGAGTGACTGGGGCGATGACTCGCTGCCCTCGCGGTTTCGCCTCGCGGTCGAGCACATCAACAAGACCGGCATGAATGCGGCGGGAATGCAGGCCGCCGCCGACGTGTGTCAATGGCTGCTGACCTCACGCCTGGAGTTCTTCGCCGATCACCAACGCCATCCGATTGCGCAGGAGCGGATCGAGCGACCACTGTTCGCGACCGGCGAGCCGCGCTCGGGCACGACGCTGCTGCATGCGCTGCTGTC
>CAZBKC010000552.1:0-2404 GCA_964492345.1 uncultured Steroidobacter sp.
CCTCCAGGCCGCGCTCGCGACCCTGCCGCCGGACATTCTGCCCGCTGACATCCGTCCCACGATCGAGGTCGAACGCACGCGCGACGCCGCGCACGGCGACTTCGCGACCAACCTGGCTCTGCAGCTCGCGAAGCCGGCACGCAAGAATCCGCGGCAGCTCGCGCAGGCATTGCTCGATGCGGTCCCGTCCAGCGACCTGATCGCGAAGGCCGAGATCGCGGGACCGGGGTTCATCAACTTCCATCTGTCCTCGGCGGCCTATCAGCAGGAACTGTCGCGCGTCTTCGATTTCGGCCCCGTGTACGGCTACGGCAAGTGCGGCACCGGCATCAGCACGGTGGTGGAATTCGTGTCGGCGAATCCGACCGGTCCGTTGCACGTCGGTCACGGTCGACAGGCAGCGCTCGGCGATGCGCTGGTCTCGCTGCTGCAGACCCAGGGTTACGAAGTCAGCCGTGAGTTCTATTACAACGACGCCGGCGTGCAGATCCAGAATCTGGCGCTTTCCGTTCAGGCCCGCGCACGCGGTATCCAGCCGGGCGAGGCGGGCTGGCCCGAAGCGGCCTACAACGGCGACTACATCCGGGACATCGCCGAGGAGTTCCTGGCCAGGAACACCGTGCACGCGCTCGATGGCGAGCCGGTGAAAGCGACGGGCAGGCCCGACGATCTCGAATCGATCCGCAGGTTCGCTGTCGCCTACCTGCGCCGCGAACAGGACCTCGATCTGCAGAAGTTCGGCGTGCACTTCGACGTGTACTACCTGGAGTCGAGCCTCTACACCGACGGCAAGGTCGATGAAGCCGTACGACGTCTGGTCGCGAGCGGCAAGACGTACGAGAACGACGGTGCGCTATGGCTGCGTACGACGGACTACGGCGACGACAAGGATCGCGTCATGCGCAAGTCCGACGGCACGTACACCTACTTCGTACCCGACGTTGCCTATCACATCACCAAGTGGCAGCGTGGCTTCCGCAAGGCCATCAACGTGCAGGGTACGGATCATCACGGCACGATTGCGCGCGTGCGCGCGGGCCTGCAGGCCGCCGACCTGGGCATTCCGCAGGGCTATCCCGACTACGTGCTGCACAAGATGGTCCGCGTGATGCGCGGCGGGGAGGAAGTGAAGATTTCCAAGCGCGCCGGTTCCTACGTCACGGTGCGCGACCTGATCGAATGGGTCGGCCGCGATGCCGTGCGTTTCTTCCTCGTGTCGCGCAAGGCCGATTCAGAATTCGTGTTCGACATCGATCTGGCGCTGGCGCAGAGCGAAGAGAATCCCGTGTACTACGTGCAGTACGCGCATGCCCGCATCTGCAGCGTGTTCCGCCAGTTGCAGGAGAAGGGCTTCACGCACGAACGCGCCATCGGCGAAAGCCACGTCGCCCTGCTGGCCGAACCGCACGAGAAAGCGCTGATCCGCCGTCTCACGTACTACCCCGAGATGCTGGAGAACGCCGCCAGCGCACTCGAGCCGCACCAGGTCGCCCACTACCTGCGCGAGCTCGCGGGCGATTTCCATACCTATTACAACGCTCACCAGTTCATCGTCGACGACGTGAACCTGCGCAACGCCCGCCTGAACCTGGTCGCCGCCA
The DNA here is from genome assembly GCA_964492345.1 of uncultured Steroidobacter sp. Lineage (GTDB taxonomy): Bacteria > Pseudomonadota > Gammaproteobacteria > Steroidobacterales > Steroidobacteraceae > Steroidobacter. The sequence goes on from CAZBKC010000552.1 coordinate 1,602, forward strand.
CGCGCCAGATCATCCAGAACGGACTGAAGCTGCTGGGGGTGTCGGCGCCGGAGAAGATGTGATGAGGAGAGAAGCGGATAGCGGATGGCGGATAGCGGATAGCCGGAGGAATGGCGCGGCGCTTTTAGCTTCTTCGCTATCCGCTATCCGCCATCCGCTATCCGCTTCTCTCTGACCCATGTCCCGCGACTACAAACACACCAGACGTAGTTCCCGCAGCGGCTCCGGTCTGTCCGGTGTTGCCGGCTTCGTCCTTGGCCTGGCGTTCGGACTTACCGTAGCGGTCGGGGTGTATCTCTACGACCGGCGGCCGGAATCGCGGGTCGCGCGGGAGGCGGCACCGATGACGCGCGATGACGAGCAGGCTGGCACCAAGCCGGCGCCGGCGTCGCAGGAACCGGAAACACAGTTCGATTTCTACGAAATGTTGCCGAAGTTCGAAGTGGTGATTCCGGAAAAGGACGGTACGTCGACATCATCCGGCGCCGCGGCGTCGGTGCAGAAACCCGGCGCCTACATCCTGCAGGCCGGCTCGTTCCGCAAGCTCGCCGATGCGGATCGCGTACGCGCACTGATCGCGCTGCAGGGCGTGGAATCGAAAATCCAGAAAGTCACGATCGACAACGACACCTGGCACCGCGTACGCATCGGACCGATCACCAACCCGCAGAAGCTGGAAGAGACTCGCAGCAAGCTGCGGCAGGCGCAGATCGAGGCGCTGGTCATTCGCGTTGGCGAATGAGGAAGGAGGGGGTAGTCAGAGCGGCTGCGCCGCGTTGCCCGACTCTCCTTCCACTCTGACT
>CAZBKC010000553.1:0-2393 GCA_964492345.1 uncultured Steroidobacter sp.
TCCGCTCTGCGCTGGCCGACGAATGGCTGCGCGCGGCAAATGCCGAGTCGAGCCGTCTCGCTTGCGGCCAGCATCACCTGCGTGCGCTGTACTCGGGCGGCACCTTCTGCACCGAGGCACAACTGCTCTGGCGTGATCTCGGCCTGCGCGTGCATTCCAACGCGCCGATCGACAATGAGGCGGCGCAGCCAGACGCAAGGCGGAGCCACAGCGCGATCGATCTGGGTGCCGACGAGTTCACCGTGGGACGGCCGCATCCGATGATCGATGCGCGTGCACGCGTCGACTGCATTGCGCAAGCGGCAGCCGATCCCGGCACCGCGGCCATCGTGCTCGACGTGGTGCTTGGCTACGCGGGCCATGATGACCCTGCCGGTGCGCTGGCCCCCGCCATCGTGGCGGCCAGGAACGTCGCTGCCCAGGCAGGACGACACCTGCCAGTGATCACGTTCGTCTGTGGCACTGAGGAGGATCCGCAGGGCCTTTCCCGCCAGCAAGCGCAACTGCGCGGCGCAGGCGCCTTGGTGCTGCCGAGCCACACCGCGGCTGCGCGCGTAGCCGGGCAGGTGGGGCTGCATGCGGCTTCCGCCGATCGGCGCCTCGCAGAAGTGGTTGCCAAGTGATGGAAGCCGTCGCCCAGAAAGGCGGTACTCGCCGCAAACTGCCGCCTGCTCAGCGCCGCATCGTCATCGCATTCGGCGGCAATGCCAGCTACCCGCCGACGATCAAAGGCTTGGCGTCCGAGCAGCTGTCATTGATGGCCGAGGCCTGTCGCCACCTCGTGCAGATCGCACGCGCCGGACATCAACTGGTGCTGACCCACGGCAATGGGCCGGTCGTCGGCAACATCCTGTTCCGCATGGCGCGCACGGCCCAGGAGTTGCCGCCCATGCCGATGGACATCTGCGTCGCCCATTCGCAGGGCGGCATGGGCTACATGTTGCAGCAGACGCTGGCAGATGTGCTCCATCAGGAAGGGCTGGACCGGATCGTCGCGTCGGTCGTCACACAGGTTGAGGTGTCTGCCGACGACCCGGCGTTCGCACAACCGACCAAGCCAGTTGGACGCTTCTTCAATGAGGATGAGGCCAACCAGCTCGCCGCCGAGCAGCAATGGGTGTTCGTCGAGGATTCAGGCCGCGGCTACCGGCGGGTCGTGCCTTCGCCGCAGCCGATACGAATCGTCGAGCTCGCGGCGGTGGATGCGCTGCTCAATGCCGGCGTGATTCCCATCACCGTGGGCGGAGGCGGGATACCGGTCACGCGTGACACGGAAGGCCATCTGCACGGTGTGTCGGCGGTCATCGACAAGGATCTGACCAGCGCGATGCTGGCCACCGAGCTCAGCGCGCAATCGCTGGTGATGCTGACCGGGGTGGATCGTGTCGCAGTCGACTTCGGCAAGCCGACACAGCGCGCAATCGACCGCATGACGGCCGAGGAAGCTGAGCGCCACCAAGCGGACGGACAGTTCCCGCCCGGCAGCATGGGACCGAAGATCGACGCCGCTCTGCGCTATCTCGCGCAGGGTGGCAAGGAAGTCATCATCACGTCCATCGACTGCCTGCATCGCGCCATCGAAGGGCGGGCCGGCACACGCATCGTGCCCTGACTAGCATCCAACCCCAGATCCGAGGACAGCAGATGAGCACAACGCTCCTTGAGCGGACCGATCTCTCGGTCATCAACGTCGGTATCGACACCTTCTTGCGCAGCGTGGTCGAGGCGGGTGGCCAGGCCCTGCAACTCGACTGGCAACCGCCCGGCAGCGGCGATGCGGAGCTCGCGTGGGCCCTCGCTTGCTTGGTCGGCGATGCCAATGATCCGATATGCGCTGGCTCGCGCATCGACCGCGCAAATGCGTTGGCAGTCGAACGCATCGTCGCCGCACAGCCCGTGCTCATCGATGTGGCGCTGCACGCACGCGATGTATGGCCGGACCTCGGACGAACTCTCATGCACGCCGGCGCACCTGTCGCCTGGTCGGGCATGTGCGGACCGATGCAGGGGGCGATGATCGGCGCGCTACTGTACGAGGGTTGGGCCGACACGCCGGAGGCGGCCCGCGCGATGCTCGAGCGTGGAGACATCCGATTCGAGTCCTGCCACGACCGAGGTGCGGTGGGCCCGATGGCCGGCGTGATTTCGTCGTCGATGCCGCTCTTCGTCGTGTGCAATCAAACGCACGGCAATCTGTCGTACTCGAACATGAGCGAAGGCATCGGGCGCGTGATGCGCTTCGGCGCCAACGACGCGAGCGTGATCGAGCGGCTGCGCTGGATCGAGACCGTGCTTGCACCCACTCTCAAGGCAGCGGTACGCGCGCTCGACGGGATCGATCTGAAGACCATCCAGGCTCAGGCACTGCTGATGGGCGACGAGGTGCACAGCCG
>CAZBKC010000554.1:0-2392 GCA_964492345.1 uncultured Steroidobacter sp.
TCGCGAAACCGCGGATCAGTGGTTCGTCGAGATCCTGGTGCCGTGGCAGGCCGTAAACATGCGGCCGACCAGCAAGCCGGTGCGCGACATCGGGGTGTACGCCTCGCGCTACCTGTTCGACCGCAACGAACGCCATGCCTGCCCGGGTATTCCCGTCAACTCGCCCGCCTTCCTCATCGATTTTCGGCGCATCGAGGTGACGCAGTTCAGCGCGGCGCCGGCGCTCGATGTCGTGCCGTATGCGAGCGTCATGCGCGACAATCTCGCCGATTCCACCCAGGGGAAGGTAGGTGTCGACGTGAGCTGGAAACCGTCGCCCAACCTGTGGTTCACGGCCACACTGAATCCCGATTTCGGCCAGGTCGAGAGCGACGAGCTGGTCGTCGACTTTTCGGCGATCGAAACCGTATTCACGGACAAGCGCCCTTTCTTTACCGAGAACCAGAACCTGTTCGCGCTTGCCACCCCTGCCAATGGCCAGATCATCTATACGCGCCGCGTGGGCGCCGCGCCGGATGACGGCAGTGCCGGTTCCAGCGACATCGACGCGGCGCTGAAAATTTCGGGCAGTGCAGGTTCGTTCGACTACGGCGCCTTTGCGGCACAGGAAGACGAATACGAAGACGACATCGGGCGTCTCTTTACCGCTGCGAGATTGCGGTGGACGCTGCCGGCCGGGCGCATCGGATATCTGGGCAGCTGGACCGATCGTCCGTTTTTCGATCGTCGTGCCACCGTCAACGCCTTCGACTACGACCTGACACCGGACGACTGGTGGCGCGTGGCCGGTCAGGTGATCCGCAGCGATATCGAAACCGGCGGAGCGCGCGATGAGGGTTACCAGGCGTGGCTGCAGATGGACTTCAATCGCTCCGCGCCGCTCTCGCACACGCTGACGCTGCTGTACATCGACGATGAATTCGAGATCAACGATCTGGGCTACATGGAGCGCAATTCACTGCGCCAAGCCGAATGGGCGACGCTGCGCCGGATCGTGAAGAGCGAAGGTCGTATCAGCGGCGAAACGCAGGAACTGACACTGCAGTACCGCGAGAACGATGCCGGCGAACGGCTGCAGTCCCGCATGGAGTTGCTGCGTGAAGTGAATTATCGCAGCCGCTGGCTCGCCTACGAGCGCCTGCGGGTGATTCCCGGCGGGAGCGACGATCTGATTTCCCGCGGCCACGGACCGGTCTACTTCGACACGCAATACAGCGCCTACGCGGATTTCACTTCGCCGCGGCTCGGCGACTGGCAGTTCATCCTGGGCGGCTATCTGTTTCCGCAGGGCATCGAGGACTATTCCGGCTGGCTGCAGTTCACCGGCCTGTGGTACCCGGTCGAGCAGCTCACGTTGCGACTCGATCTGCGACCGCAGTATGCGGACGAGTGGCTGCTCTGGCTGGAGGGCAACGATTTCGGCACCTATCGCGCGCCACGTCTCGATCTCGATTTCCGGCTCGACTGGGTTCCCGCGCCGCGCCACGAGCTGCGCCTGCGCTGGCAATGGATCGGCATCGCGGCCGAGCCGCGGCAGTCATGGCGGAACGATGCGGATGGCGACCTGCACCCGGGTTCCCTCGCGCTGACCCCATTCACGGTCAACAATCTGGGCATTCAACTGCGCTACCGCTACCTGCTGGCGCCGCAATCCGATCTGTACGTCGTCTATGCGCGTGGCGGATTCGACCTGTTGAACGACGACGATCGCGACGTAACGCAGCTGTTCCGGGACATGGGCGAGGTCCGCGACGCGGATCAGTTCCTGATCAAGTTCAGCTATCGCCTCTGACGATCCATCGCTATGCAGTTTCCCCTTGCACGTCTGATGGTTATGCACATTGCCGAAATTGCACAGCGGACGACAGCATCGCCGCGCTTTTGTCGCGAAAAGCACCTTGGGATTTCTTGAAGCACTGCAAAACGCTGCGTATAATCCGCCGCCTTTTCCGGCCGGGCAGAAATGCAGCCGGAACCGGGTTTGTCGTAATGCCACACGTCGCCGACAAGTCGGTCAACGCAGTGGCATTTTTGTTGTCCGTCGATCGGATGGGCGTACTGGCCGAGGCGGTGTCGCAGCGATGCTCAGGGCAAGGTCATGAGCAGCAACTCGCTGGGCAGTGCAGCCCGCCAGTCCGTGAAGATCCTGCTGTGGCAACTGGTCTGGGTCGTCGCGATGGCAGCAATCGGCGGCGCCCTGTTCGGCATGCGTGCCGGAGGGTCGGTGCTGGCGGGCGGTGGCATCGGACTGCTGTGGACGGCCTACATGGCCTTCACGATGTTCCGGCACAGCCTGAATCATGGCGCCAGCCTGAGTGCCGCGAGTTTCGTGATGGCATGGCTGGTGAAGCTGGTCTTCACGCTGGGATTGCTGGCGATTGCCTTCCGTTCG
>CAZBKC010000555.1:0-2390 GCA_964492345.1 uncultured Steroidobacter sp.
GATGGGCGAGATGCGCAGCGTCGGGCGGCCGTCGTGCTGGGTGTCGTAGGCGTGGTAGACGAGGTAGTCCTGGTCGCCGTCGCGCAGGACGGCGTTGTGGCCGGGGCCGCGGAAGCTGCGGTTGCCCTGCAGCAGGACGGTGCCGTAACCATCGGTCATCTTTTTTCCATCGCGCCCCACATAAGGGCCAGTGATTTTCTTCGATCGGCCCACGACCATGTAGTAGGAACTGCTCGCGCCGCGACAGCAGAAATCGAACGAGACGAAGAGATAGTAGTAGCCGCCGCGTTCGATCAGGAACGGCGCCTCGATCGCGCCCGGCGCCTTGTCCGGCACTGGCCGCGATGCGATCGAATAGCGGCGCGTATCGCCAGGACGCGGTTTGCCGGTGGCTGGATCGAGCGCAAACAGCTTGATCCCCGTCCAGAAGCTGCCTAACGCCAGCCAGTATTTGCCGTCGCGATCCACGATGTGATTCGCATCGATGGCATTGAAGTCGTCGCTGCGGTTCGATTCGATCACCAGGCCCTGGTCCTGCCAGCCGAACTGCGGCGAGGCCGGATCGAGCGACACCGTTTTCACCAGCCCGATGGCGGAACGGTTCGAACCGAAGGTCGACACCGAGTAATAGAGGTGGAAGGCGCCGTTGAAAAAGGCGATGTCGGGTGCCCAGAGTCCCCGCGTTCCCGGCACGGCCTCGGCGGCCCATTGCGGAATCGTCTCGAACACCTTGCCGCGCAATTCCCAGTGCACCAGGTCCTTCGACGTACGCCATGGCAACAGGCCGACACCGTCGCTCAACTGACTGGTACAGAAGAGATGGAATGTGTCGCCCGATTTGATGATGCAGGGATCGTGCACGGGCCAGAAATTGCCGCTCATGCGCTCGTTCAGCGACGGCAGCGCCTGTGCGCCCGCTATGGTGGGCAGCAATGCGCTGCCGCAGAGAGCCAACAGCAGTTCGCGTCGGTTGGGCAGGGCGTCGGTCGTGGACATGAGTGCGGGTAGGAAGCTCTCTGGCCGGTTCAAGCGGACGTCATCAGGGGGTTACGGCGCCCACAGGGACCGGCCAGAGAACAAGGCGATGTGTGTCTTCATTGTGCTGCTGATTCATTCGATGAGGCGCCTGGCAGACAGCAGCATCCCCCGCCGCCATTATTAACTCCGACAAATCAATACTAACGAGCGCCTTCCGGGTCGGCAAGCTGGCACACTCCTGCGGGACTTTTGCACTGCGGCAGCATCGTTGTGCTGCAACCACGAACAGCCTGCACCTCGAAAGGAGGTCGCCGGATGACTTGTCACCGTTCCAATTGTCGGACAAAATCACGGCCGGTCTCGTTTCAAATGTCCTACAACTTTGGGGGAGTGTCATGGGTAAGCGGGCAAACTTCGCTGGCGGAAAATCAGCGGCACCCGGCGCAAGGCTGGCTACGGCAATTTCAACGGCGCTGTTCGGCGTCACGGGTGCGACGCAGGTCTTCGCGCAGGCGGCCGAGCCGCTGCAAGTTGAAGAAGTCATCGTCACCGGCATTCGCGAGAGCCTCACGCAGGCGCTGGAAATCAAGCGCGAATCGATTCAGATCGTCGACGCCATCGTGGCCGAGGACATCGGCAAGTTCCCTGACAACAACGCGGTCGAAGCATTGCAGCGTGTGCCGGGCGTTCAGGTCACGGACCGCGCCCGCGGCGAAGTTGCGCGAGTTGCGATCCGCGGCCTCGAGGATGTGACGACGACGATCAACGGCCGCAACATTTTCACGGCCTCCGGACGCCAGATTGCGCTGGCCGACGTCCCCGCAAACCTGCTGAACCGTGTCGACATCTACAAGACGCGCTCGGCCGACCTCATCGAACAGGGCATCGCCGGCGTGATCGACATGGTCATGCAGCGACCCTTCAATTTCCCCGACAGCAAGTTTTCGCTGACGGCGCGTGGCATCTATCAGGAACAGAATGAGGAGATCGATCCGAACCTGAGCGCCCTGCTCAGCAATCGCTGGGACACGGGCATCGGCGAGTTCGGCGCGCTGCTCAACGTTTCTTATGCGGAAACCAACTATCGGGATCAGAGCATTACGGCAGGCGCGATGGTGCCCTTCGTCACCGACACTCCACCGGCCGGATGGGTGCCGTATGAGCGCATCTTCCCTCCCCTCTGGACACCCGGTCTGCTCGAAGGCCTGCCCACCGCGCCCGGTTCGACGCTCCAGATCGGCGGCCAGCCCGTCGAGTACGTGCTCGGCCGCGATGCCCAGTTCGCCAGCGACCTGACTGGCACGCGCGAACGTCCGGCCGCCAATCTTTCGTTCCAGTGGGCGCCGAACGATCGTTCCGAGTATGTCCTCGAAACGTTCTACAACGGCTACCGCGACGATCGATTCAATTCG
>CAZBKC010000556.1:0-2389 GCA_964492345.1 uncultured Steroidobacter sp.
TCATCGTCATCGCCGATCTGGACGCCGGCGAACGCGAGGCGACGATCCGCCTGGCCGCGCCGCTGTCGCGGGCCATGCTGGAACAGGACTTCGCCGGTCATCTGCAGACACGCGAACGCATCGAATGGAATTCGCGCGACCAGGCCGTCGTCGCCCAGCGCGAACGCTGGCTCGGCGCCATCGCCTTCGAAAGCCGGCGGCTCGACCATCCCGATGCCGCGCAGGTCGTCGCCGCGCTGCTCGCCGGTATCCGCGAACTTGGCCTTGCGACGCTGCCGTGGACGCGCGAAGCGCGGGCACTGCAGGCACGCATCAGCTTCGCGCGAGCGCAGGATCAGCGCGCCGTCAAGCCGTGGCCGGCCGTGGACGATGCGGCGCTGCTGGCAACGCTCGAAGACTGGCTGGCCCCCTGGCTCAGCGGCATGAGCCGCCGCGATCACTGGTCGCGCGTCGATATGCAGGGCGCGCTGCTGGCGCTGCTCGACTGGGATCAGCAGCAGCGACTGGCCGAGATTGCGCCGACGCACCTCGGCGTACCCAGCGGCTCGCGCATCCCCATCGATTACTCGACCGATTCACCGACCGTGGCGGTGCGGCTGCAGGAAGTCTTCGGCATGCATGCCACTCCCCTCATTGGCGGACACCGGGTGCCGCTGACGCTGCAACTGCTCTCCCCCGCGCATCGGCCGGTGCAGGTCACAAAGGATCTGGCGAGTTTCTGGACGCGCGGCTATGCCGACGTCAAACGGGAACTGAAGGGTCGCTATCCGCGTCACTACTGGCCCGACGATCCCCTGACGGCGCAGGCCACGGCACGGGCTAAACCGCGGGGAACATAGTGCAAAGGACGCCGCCTCTTACCCCCTCCTCCGCGAAGCGGGGGAGGGGGAAGACCGGACTGTCGGTCGCGGCGCTGCGGTCGCACAATCCGCCCAACCACTCCAGGGGAGAATCCCGCATGTCGCGCCGCTACCTGACCCTGATCGCCCTGCTGGCCGGCTCCGTACACGCCGGCACCGTGATGGAAATGGTGAATCGCGATCTGGGCGGCCAGGGCAAGGAATCGGTCATGACCACCTACGCGCAGGACGGGCAACTGCGCATCGAGTCCGGCGAGCGCGACGGATACTCGGTGTTCAAGGACGATGCGCTCTACGTCATCAACACCCGCGACAGGAACTACGTCGTCATGGATCGCGCCACACTGAAGCAGATGGCGGACGCGATCAGTCCCGCCATGAAAATGCTGGCGCAGATGCCGCCCGAGCAGCGCGCGCAGATGGAGCGCATGCTCGGCAAGAACGCCGCCGGCCTGACCGGGGGCACGAAGCAGGAAGTACGCAAGACCGCACGCACGGGCCAGGCGGCCGGCCATTCATGCAGCTATGTGGAAGTCGTCAAGAACGGCGCGATCGAGGATGAGCTGTGCGTCGTCCCTCCGGGCACGCTGAAGGGCGGCGACGAGCTGATGGCCGCGGCGCAGAAAATGAGCGCGATGCTGCAGGACGCACTCAAGGATCTCGATGCACCGCAGCTCAAGCAGATGATCGACGAACAGACCGCGCTGTATGCCAAGGTCGGCGGCATTCCGGTGCTCTCGCGGCATTACGCCGACGGCAAGCCCGTCAGCGAGACGACACTGAAATCGAGTCGCAGCGAATCCCTGCCGGCGACGACGTTCAGCGTGCCGGATGGCTATGCCCGCAGGGAATTGGTGCCGGGTCGCTGACGAAAGCGGCTATTGATCCGCCGCAGTCGGCGTGCCAACGTGCAGCCATCCGGCCCGGGAGAACGCCTTGAATCAGGACTTGCGACAGCAGATCGAAGCCATGCACGCGGAGCTGAGCCGGATCGACACGGTCGATCCGCAATCGCGAACGCTGCTCATCACGCTGCTCGGCGACATCACGCGCCTGCTGGAGAAATCCAGCGGCAGCGCAACGGCCCCCCACAATCTCGCCGAACGCCTCGATGAACTGGCCGTGCATTTCGAAGCAGAGCACCCGTCACTGGGAACCGCACTGCGACGCGTCGTGGATGCGCTGGGGAAGGCGGGAATATGAGGACGAAGCGGATGGCGGATAGGAAGCAGCAATCGGTAATATCCTCCTAACCGCTATCCGCTTCTCTCCCATGTACGACCCCAACAACATCTTCGCGAAAATCCTGCGCGGCGAGATCCCGGCCTTCAAGGTTTTCGAGGACGAGCACACGCTGGCGTTCATGGACGTGATGCCGCAGTCCGAAGGACACACGCTGGTCATCCCGAAAGTCCAGGCCCGGAATTTCTTCGACATCGATCCGCCGTCGCTGGCGCGACTGATCCAGTCGACACAGCATGTAGCCAGGGCGGTACGCACTGCATTCAATCCCGACGGCATTCGCATCA
>CAZBKC010000557.1:0-2387 GCA_964492345.1 uncultured Steroidobacter sp.
TGGCCGTCAACCGCCAACTGTCAACCGTCAACTCGTTAAGTAAGTGACATTGCCGCGGAGCCGACTCTGACCTACCTCTTGTTCGTCATTCCCGTGACCAACGGCGACCAACGGAAGTCCCACGGGGGAATCCCGCGGGACGGGGGTGACAAAGCAACCGAGACCTTCTCTATCGATCGCCCGGATCTGCGACCTTCTCCCGATCCTCGACATGCGCACCTCTCGTGCGCCACCGACTGGCGGCTACTTCGCGGGTTGCAGGTCGCCGAGGAGCGTTGGGATCAGCTCCGACACCGTCGGATGAATCGGCACGGCGTTCTGCAGCACCGTATATGGCACGTCGGCATTCATGATGTCCACGATGCCATGGATCGCTTCGTCGCCGCCGACACCCAGAATCGCTGCGCCGAGAATACGCTTTGAATCGGCGTCGACGACGGCCTTCATGAAGCCCTGCGTTTCGCCTTTTTCGATGGCACGTCCCACCTTTGTCATCGGCCGGTGCGCAATCAGCAGGCGCTTGCCCGCCGCGCGAGCCTGAGACTCGGTCATTCCAGCGCGGCCGAGCGGAGGATCGATATACAACGCGTAGGCCGGAATGCGCTGACTGACACGACGTTGCGCGCCGTCAAGCAGGTTGGCCGCCACGATCTCGAAATCGTTGTAGGCCGTATGCGTGAACGCACCGCGGCCATTACAGTCGCCGAGCGCCCAGATGCCTTCGACGTTGGTCGCGAGCGAATCGTCGACCTGGATGTAGCCGCGCCGATCCATCGACACTCCTGCCTTCTCCAGGCCGAGATCGTCGGTGTTGGGCCGACGCCCGACCGCCAGCAGGACATGGGAGCCCGTGACGCTGGGCTCCCCCGCCGTGCAGCGCACATGAACCGCCACTCCGGCACCGTGCGGCGCAAGTCGAATGCAGTCGGCCCCTATGCGGATCGCAATGCCTTCGGACTCCAGGATCTGCGCGATGCTCGTCGAGACTTCCTCGTCCTCGCGCGCCACGATCCGCGGCCCTCGTTCGACGACCGTGACCTTCGCGCCGAATCGACGATACATCTGCGCGAACTCGAGGCCCACGTAGCTGCCGCCCACCACGATCAGATGATCGGGCACGGCATCGAGCGCCACCATGTGGGTGTTGGTCAGATAGGGCACGCTCTCGACGCCCGGAAAGTCCGGAATCGCCGCGCGACCACCGACATTGATGAAGATCTTCGGCGCCGTCAGCAGTTCGTCGCCGACACGCACGGTGCGCGACGATTCAAAGCGCGCCTGACCGCGGAACACCGTGCATCGCGGCATCTGCGCCAGCCACTGCTCGACGCCGGACCTGGCGTTGGCAGAGACGGTGGCGGCGCGAGCGTGCACCCGCGGCATGTCGACGGCAATCGAACCGTTCACGGCAACGCCAAAATCCGCGGCGCGGCGCGCCAGATGCGCGGCGTAGGCGCTGGCAACCAGCGCCTTGGTCGGCATGCATCCGGTGTTCACGCACGTGCCGCCAAACAGTTTTCGCTCGACCAGCGCCACCGTCATGCCGGCCTGCGTCAGTCGTCCGGCCATCGAGGGGCCGGCCTGCCCGGCACCGATGACGATGGCATCGAAGGATTGCATGCTGCTACGCCAGGGCCAGCACGATCAGGGCGGCCCAAGCAATGGCAGCCGGTGCCGTCATCGCACGCAGGCCAGCGATGATTCCGATCGAGAGGGCGAGCAGGAAGATCATCGGTACTCCTGACGCAGGCAACGGGCTCCGCCGCAGTCTGGCACGACGGCGGAGTGCGGTCAGTAATGGTTGTATGCCGGTACCGTTCGTTTCAGTTCGTCCGGCGCCCCGGCGTTCGCGGCGGACACCGGACACTGGCCACGGCGTACGCGGACACTTTCCGGACAGCTGCGGCGGACGCTGCCTCGGACCATCAACGCGAAAAAAGGCCGGGAATTCAGCCTATTTTTCATCGACTGGGCGTTGGCACGTCCCCTGCAGTACCTCTGTCGAGTGTCCACGCCGTGGACGCATCCACAGAGCAAGGAGAACGCCATGTTCGCACGTCACAGCCATCGCAATTTCGTTCGCAGCGCCATCTGCCTGGTGCTCGCCGTCGCCATCGTCTCCATCAGCCTTGCCTTCGGTGCCCTCGGCGTCGAGTCGCTCGCTGCCGATCGCGCGATCGTGACCGTCACGCAGATCGCCTGAGGCTCGCTCCGACATGGCGCGCGCATGAGGGAGCCGCGGTCACAGCGGCTCCAGCGCGCCACCGATGGTTGCGCGAGCGATACTGCTGCCCTTGATCATCAGCGCCTCCATCACCGGCTGACCGGTCCCTGCATCGCGATGCGGATAGACCTGCACCGCAACGACCTTGCCGTCGTAGAGCGCG
>CAZBKC010000558.1:0-2376 GCA_964492345.1 uncultured Steroidobacter sp.
GGCGTAGTTGTCCTCGCGGGTGGGGGTGATGGCGGTGCGGGGCTTGTTCATCGGCTGGCGGGCGTCGAAAAAAAAGAAGGCGGCGATTACAGCAGATTTGGCACGCCGACCGTTAGGGAGCCTCCGCCTTCAGTCACTACCCGCGCAGGCGGGAGTCCCTCTGATTGACCCGGATGGATTCCCGCCTGCGCGGGAATGACGAGTGATCATGGAGTTGGCAGAGACGCAACGGCTTCAGCTCACGAGCAGGTGGCTCAGCCGACGGATGAGCCTTTCCAACGTCTCACCGTTCAGTGCCATCACGAACATCACCAGGAGCATCGCGGCAAGCACCCAGCTCTCGCGGTTGCCTCTGCGCAACGCTTCAAGCTCCAGCCGTCCGCCGCGCACGAACCCTTCAGGGGGAATCCGCGGCAACAGGCAGGTGTAAACCTGCTCCCACACGAACCATGACGTCCGCTGCACCGGGTTCACCATCTGGACCAGATAGCGATCGATGAGCAGACGCTGCCCGTTCACGCGTACGTCGGCCCACGGACTGGTGACGACGTCGCCGTTGCCGCGATCCAGGTGCAGGGAGTGCTCGCCGACGCCCAGGCGCTGGCGCGGCACGCGCCGCCCCTCGATGGCGATGAGCCGGACAAATGCCGTGATGGCAACGAAGCCCGTTAGCCAGACCGGGGCGACCAGCCGGAGCACCCTCGGCTCCGACGACGTCTGGAACAGGATGATCACACCGGCCAGCACGAAGATGATCGGGAGGCTGTACATCAGCACCATCGCGCGTCGCTGCCCTTTGAGCCGCGCCGGATCGATCGGTATCCAGACCACCGGCGCGTTCAGAGGCGCCGGCGGCGCGGCGGGACGAGTCATTCCGTCTCGCGAGGGCCAGCCTCCCTCAGCACGCTTGCGGCGCAATTCGCGGAACACGACGACGAGGCTGGCCAGCACGCCGAGCCCTAGGGCGCCGCGCGAGGCCTGTTTCATGAATGTCATCAGCCAGCGCGTCTCGCGCGTGCGCTGCATTTCGCGAGCAAGACCCGGCGGCTCCCAGGCATCGACGTGCTGACCGTCTAGCGCGACGCGGTGAACGCGGGCCAGCGTCGGATCGACGATCAGGACTGCGCCATCGAGTTCGATCATGTCGCCCGGATCGGCCTGCTGCGGCAGGCCGACCAGCAGACGGGGCTGACCTGCGGCGTCGTAGATCACCACATCGCCGTCGACCATGCTGCTGTTCTGCTGCACCACCCACCAGTCGTCGCGAGTGGTGTTGATAACGGACGCCGGCCAGACGCGATCGGCGCGTGCCGGCGGCCGGGCGCTGCGCGGCCGGGTGGCCGCGGCATCGACCGCCTTGTTCAGCAGCGCATTGCCGCGCTCGCCAAAGCGCGCGCTATCGAAGGTGCAGTTCGGCTGCGTGACGGGGGCGCCGTTGGCCACGTGCAGGAAAGTCTCACTGACATAGTGGGCAGCAGGATCGAGCCGCGCGATCCGGAAATTGTTGGTGTCGGCCACGTACAGCACGCCCTGCCGCTCGACGATGCCATTGGGAAAGCACAGCGCGACCGGTCCGGTGCGGGTCGCGGCGATGAAATTGCTATCGCGGTCGAACACCTTGAGCTGGTGGCCCGAGGTATCGGTGATGTGAATGCGATCGGCGGTGAAGGCGACGCGATGTGCGCGACGGAAAGCGCGCGTTCCCGGCAGCGGACTCACCGCAGGTTCGCAGCGCCGTGCCGCGAGATCGCAACGCTGCAGCAGACCGGTTGCATCGTCGCCGAGATACCAGTACGTACCGTCGGAAGACAGCGACAGGACGGGGCCGCGCAGGCCCAGGTCCCGAACTTCGAGCGCCTGGACGGCTTCGTCGTACGGCACCAGGTACAGCGTCCGGAACGACGCGAGCAGCACATCGCCCGCCTCATTGCGCGCCGTCAGGTGCGGACCGGTCGCTTCGGCCGCGCGGCGCGAGAAGGCTTCGATGCCGATGACGCCGCCGATGACGCAGGCGACGGCAATCAGGGCGAGGATGCGGGTTCCCAGGGCGGCGTGGCGCCAGTCCGATCGATCCATGGTCATTGGCAGTCCATTCACGCGGTGATTTTTCCCGACACTAGCAGTCCGCCGCCGCGGATCAGTGAGAACGCTCTCACGGAAATACCGACGTCCGCGCCGGACGTCAGGACGCGACTCTGCAGATCGCGAAACCATGCATTTCGACCCTGCATCGAACGCATGCAACGGCTACACTTCGCGCTGCGCGCCGCAGGCAGCGCCATTCACCGTCACCGTCGAACGTGTGTCGAGACAGCCAGACTTTGAATAACAAAGCCGTATCCAGCACACACGAAGTTGCGTGTGAAGTCCGCTTCG
>CAZBKC010000559.1:0-2372 GCA_964492345.1 uncultured Steroidobacter sp.
CGTTGGTCGAATCCTCCTTGCCGCTGAACAGGTTGCCGACGATGGTCTTGAAGGTGATCTTCCACTCGTTGTACCGCACCGCCATCAGGTCGGCGTTGTCACTGAAATAGAAAAACTCGTGCCGCGGGCTTTCGGCGACCGCACCTTCGAAGAATGGTTTGAAGTTGTAGCCGTCGAGATGGTTCCTGAAGGTTTTCCCGCCGGCCTGGTAACCGGTAAGCAGCTTCTCTTTCAAGTCTGGCTCGCCAGCGGCGGCGACGAGCGTCGGCATCCAGTCTTCGGCCGACATGACCTCGTTGATGATGGTGCCTGGCTTGATCACGCCAGGCCACTTGACCAGCATGGGCACCCGGAAGCCGCCTTCGTAGACCGTGCCCTTCTCACCGCGGAACGGATGGTTGCCGCCATCGGGCCAGCTGAAGATTTCCGCGCCGTTGTCGCTGGTGAACATCACGATCGTGTTGTCGGCGATGCCCAGTGCGTCCACCTTGGCGAGCAATTCGCCCACGACCCAGTCCAGCTCGGCCATCGCATCGGCAAACAGTCCGAAACCGGTCTTGCCGTCCCACGTCTTGGACAGATGCGTAAAAGAGTGACAGCGCGTCGGGTTGTGCCAGAGGAAAAACGGTTGCTTCGCCTTCACCGAGCGGTCGATGAAGTCGCATGAGCGCTTCACCAGATCCGCGTCGATGTCTTCCATGCTCACCATGGCGGCGGGGTCCATCCCCGGATGCGGCGGCAGGGGACCAGCATCGGTGATCTTCTGCTTGCCGACGCGGCCCCAGCGGGGATCCTCTGTCGGATCGTCTACGTCGGTCGCAACGCTGTGCATGATGTTGCGTGGGCCGAACCTGTCGAGGAACTTCCCGC
Organism: uncultured Steroidobacter sp.; assembly: GCA_964492345.1. Classification (GTDB taxonomy): domain Bacteria; phylum Pseudomonadota; class Gammaproteobacteria; order Steroidobacterales; family Steroidobacteraceae; genus Steroidobacter. Next base: position 871 of record CAZBKC010000559.1, read on the forward strand.
CCTTCGGGTACTGCGGGTCGTAGGGCTCTTCCATCGCATTGAGGTGGTAGAGGATCCCGTGGAACTCGTCGAAGCCGTGAACGGTGGGCAGATATTCGTTCCGATCCCCCAGGTGGTTCTTGCCGATCTGCGCCGTCGCGTAGCCAAGCGGCTTGAGGATGTCCCCGATCGTTGGATCGGAATCCTGCAAGCCCTGTTTCGCTGCGGGCAGCCCGACTTTCAGCAACCCGGTTCGGAATGGCGTCTGCCCGGTGACGAATGCCGCGCGACCCGCGGTGCATGACTGCTGCCCGTAGTAGTCCGTGAACAGCGCGCCTTCGCGGGCGAGCCGATCGATGTTCGGCGTGCGGCCGCCCATCATGCCCCGGTGGTAGGCACTGACGTTCCAGATGCCGACGTCATCGGCCATGATCATGATGATGTTCGGTTGGCCTGTAGCAGCCATTCGGGACACTCCGGTTGATCGCGACGAACCACGCGGATGCGCGGAAAGTGCAGGATACACGATCGGTCACTGCTGGCACGTGCGGAGAGCAAGGCGGTTTTCCGGTGGCTTGGCGAACTGCCACAATTGCGGAGGTGCGCTCGAGCCGGTTCGATGCACGGGGACCGGTGCTTGCGGATGTCGATTGGGAGGGCCGAGCCTCAGAGCAGGAGGTCCCTCGCCATCACGCCCAGACACGTTCCCGAAGCAGGTCGCGCCGTCACGCGTATCGATCAGGTCGCGGACGACGGCTGCGACCACCGACGTGATGCCTCGGAATCATCCTGCGAGTCGTCTCCGTCGGACGCTCCCTCAGCTGCACGGTCTGGCGTATCGCGGTCCCCGGTCGCGGGCCCGAGGCGCTCGCTGGAGGACGGCTCGCTCGCCGTTTATACTCAGTCGCAGTCGTTCGGCGCTCTCGAGAACATCCCCGGGCGTCGCGAGATCCACGTCTGGACTGCTGGATTTCTCAAAGGTATGGAACCATGACAGTTCGCATGGCGACTGACATTCCGTCGGCCATCACGATGCCGGACAGAGTCGACACCCGGCTCGGCACCCTCACCTTCAAAGACGGGTTTCCCGATGATGCCACCGTCCAGAAGGTCTACGACAATCTCGATTTCCAGCGCGGCGTGCAGGCCCTGCTCACGACCTTGCCCGCGGCGTCGCAGAACGCGATGCGTCGCGGCATTCGCAGCTTCGGCCCGGATAACCAGACCGTGATCATCTTCGAGTCGCTGATGGACTCGCGATCGCTGTTTCTCACCGCGAACACCGAGAGCATCTACGCGTTGACCTGGCTGAATCTCAAGGACGGCCCGGTTGTCGTCGAAAGCCCGCCGAACACGCTGGGCCTCGTGGACGACTTCTGGTTTCGGTATGTCACCGATCTCGGCAACGCGGGTCCGGACAAGGGCAAGGGCGGCAAGTTCCTGTTCCTGCCCCCGGAATACACGGGCCACGTGCCGGCGGGCTATCACGTCTTCAGATCGCGGACGTTCGGCAACACGTTCGG
>CAZBKC010000560.1:0-1061 GCA_964492345.1 uncultured Steroidobacter sp.
GCAAGGACGTGCACCGCGTCGTGTTCTACGAGATCACGCGCAATGCGATCCGCGAGGCGATTCAGCAGCCGCGCGAGATTTCCAAGGATCTGGTGAATGCACAGCAAGCGCGTCGCGCGCTCGACTACCTGGTGGGCTTCAATCTCTCGCCGCTGCTGTGGAAGAAGGCCGGCCTGCCGGGCGCTTCGGCCGGCCGCGTGCAGAGCCCCGCGCTGCGCCTGATCTGCGAGCGCGAGGAAGAGATCGCAAAGTTCGTCGCGCGCGAATACTGGACCATCGACGCCGATGCACAGAAAGCCGCACAGCCCTTCCCGGCCCGGCTGATCGAGTATCGCGGCGAGAAGGTCGAACAGTTCACCGTCACCAACGAAGCCCAGGCGAACGAAGTACGCTCAGGCATCGAGAAAGCAGCCTCCGGCGCCCTGAGCGTTACCTCGATCGATCGCAGGCAGCGCAAGCGCAATCCGGCACCGCCGTTCACCACGTCGACACTGCAACAGGAAGCCGCCCGCAAACTCGGTTTCGGCGCCCAGCGCACCATGCGTACCGCGCAGCAGCTTTATGAAGGCGTCGACTTCGGCGAAGGCGCCGTCGGCCTCATTACTTATATGCGTACTGACTCGGTCAATCTCGCGAACGAAGCCGTCACCGAGATTCGCCAGGTCATCGAGCGGATGTACGGCAAGGATTCCGTGCCTGACGCACCGCGCGTCTACAAGACCAAGTCGAAGAATGCTCAGGAAGCGCACGAGGCGATTCGTCCGACCTCCGCGGCGCTCACACCGGAGCGTCTCGAAGGCAAGATCGATCCGGAGCAGTTGAAGCTGTACAGCCTGATCTGGAAGCGCGCCGTGGCGAGTCAGATGGAACCGGCCGTGTACGACACCGTGGCCATCGATCTCGTCCCCGGCAAGACCGCAAAGCGCGACGGCGCTGCCGCTGTTCTTCGCGCCAACGGCTCGACACTCGTGAAGCCCGGCTACATCGCCGTATATAAGGAAGGCATGGACGATGTCGCCGACGACGACAACGACCGCATCCTGCCGGCGATGAATGTCGGG
>CAZBKC010000560.1:1071-2372 GCA_964492345.1 uncultured Steroidobacter sp.
AGCTGCTCGCCATACGTCCCGAACAGCACTTCACCGAACCGCCGCCGCGCTACTCCGAAGCGAGCCTCGTGAAGGCACTGGAAGAGTACGGCATCGGCCGTCCGTCGACTTACGCCAGCATCATTCAGACGCTCACCAACAAGAAGTACGCCGAACTCGTCAACAAGCGATTCTTCCCGACCGACCTCGGCAAGATCGTCAACAAGTTCCTGACCCGCAACTTCGAGCACTACGTCGACTACGGCTTCACCGCCAAGATGGAAGACGACCTCGACGATATCGCCGACGGCAAGGAACAGTGGGTTCCGGTGCTGGACAAGTTCTGGAAGGACTTCAAGCACCAGGTCGATTTCGTCGACAAGTCGGTGACACGTGAAGACGTCTCCGAAGCGCGCGAACTCGGCGCCGATCCCGTGACCGGCAAGCCGATCTCGGTGCGCTACGGAAAATATGGTCCCTTCGTGCAGATGGGCACCAAGGACGATGAGGAAAAGCCGAAGTTCGCGAGCCTGCGTCCGCATCAGCGCATGGACTCGATCGTCCTTGCCGATGCGCTCGAACTGTTCAAGCTGCCGCGCACGCTCGGCCACATGCCCGACGGCAAGCCGATCCGCGTCGCCATCGGCCGCTTCGGCCCCTACGTTCAGTACGGCGACAAGAAATTCGCCTCCATCAAGGATGACGACCCGTACACCGTCGAACTGCCGCGTGCGATGGAACTCATCCAGGCGAAGGAAGAACTCGATGCCAACCGCATCATTCTCGATTTCCCGGAAGCCGGTATCCAGGTGTTGAACGGACGCTACGGCCCGTACATCACCGATCGCGTCAAGAACGCGAAGATTCCCAAGGAACGCGAGCCGAAGACGCTGACACTGGACGAGTGCAAGGAACTGATCGCGGCAGCCCCCGTGCGTCGCGGTCGCTTCGGCATGAAAAAGACGGCGAAGACTGCAGTAGCGACGACGCCTGCCGCCGAAGTGAAGGAAAAGCCGCTGAAGGCCGCAGCAAAGACCGCGGCCAGGCCCGCTGCGAAGAAGACCGCAGCCGCGAAGGCACCGGCGAAAAAGGCTGCGAAAACCGCAAAGACCGCACCGACCAGGACGGCGAAGGGCAAGAAGTCAGGCAGGTAGTCCTCAGGCGCGATGTCCACCGGTCCTGCCAACACCGAAGCCGTGCTTGCGTATCTGCGCGATCTGCAGAATCGCATCTGCGCGGGTCTCGAACAGGTCGATGGCCAGGCGCAATTCCGCCAGGACACCTGGCAGCGTGCCGAAGGCGGCGGCGGCGACAGCCGCGTG
>CAZBKC010000561.1:0-2370 GCA_964492345.1 uncultured Steroidobacter sp.
GTGCCTTGGTGCGCGTGGCGACGCCCGCCGTTGCTATCGACGCTGCATTCTCCATCCGTCCCCCGGAAGTAGCTTCGAGTCGTTGACCGGGTCCCTGGTCTTGTTATGCGGTCGCTGACCGCGCTGCGGCGGTTGTCGCCGGTCGTGAAATGACTATGTACTGATTAGTACATGACTGTCAATTTGCCGATGACTCGCGAACACTTCGTCGGCGAGCCGCATCCGCATGGCTCAAAGGTGCTTCGGCCCGCTGCCGTATGGTATTTTTTGCATTGCGACCACACACGCCAGATGCCGCGCCGGTTTCAACGCCGGGAGACAGGTTGAATGCTCAAGAAGACCATAAAAAAAGCCACGGTCCAGGAAGAGGCGCCGACCCTGCGCGATGCCGAAAGGTCGATGCAGGACATCCTCGCAGTGGCGACCGAAGAATTTGCCTTCAACGGCCTGAGCGGCGCCCGCGTCGACCAGATCGCCGAGCGCACGCGCACGTCCAAGCGGATGATCTATTACTACTTCAATGGCAAGGAAGGCCTGTACCAGGCGGTTCTGGAAAAGGCCTACATGGACATCCGATCGCTGGAAGAGCGATCGCAGCTGCTCGACATGGAGCCGCTGGAGGCGATGCGCAAACTGATCGAACTGACATTCGACTACGACGAGACGCATCCGCAGTTCATCAGCCTCGTGAGTGTCGAGAACATTCACCATGCCAAGCACATGCAGAACCTGCAATCCATCAAGGATGTCAATGCCAGCATCATCCGTACGCTGACGACCATCCTGGAGCGCGGCCGCAAGGAAGGGGTGTTCCGCGGCGACGTGGATCCGGTGGATGTCCATATGCTGATCAGCGCGTTCTGTTTCTTCCGGGTGTCGAACCGACACACCTTCGGCGCCATCTTCGATCGTGATCTGTCGGAACCGAAGCTGCGCAAGCGGCACAAGAAGCTCATCACCGAAACCATCGAGCGCATGCTCGAGGTCCGGCCCAGGAAGGGATGAGTCCCAGCCAGGAGGATGGCGTATACCCCGGTATTGCGCGTACAGTATGTACGAACCAGTACGTGGTAGACGCCGGAGGCAGTGTGTTTACGTCCATTGCGACCGTATCGATCAGCGGCAGTCTCGATACCAAGCTCCGCGCGATCGCCGAAGCCGGCTTCAACGGCGTGGAGATCTTCGAGAACGATCTGCTGACGTATGACGGCGGCGACGCGCGCGACGTCGGCCGCCTGCTGCGGGAGCTGGGACTCACGTGCACGGCGTTTCAGCCGTTTCGCGATTTCGAAGGCATGCCCGAACCGCTGCGAACGCGTGTGTTCGACCGCATGGAACGCAAGTTCGATGTCATGGAAGAACTGGGCGCAAATCTGTTGCTGGTGTGCTCGAACGTATCGCCCTCGTCCGGTGGCGAGCGGGCCCGCATCATCGAAGATTTTCAGGAACTGGGCACCCGGGCCGCTGCGCGCGGATTGCGCGTCGGCTACGAGGCGCTGTCGTGGGGTCGCCATGTGTTCGATCATCGCGACGCCTGGTCCATCGTGCGAGACACGAATCATCCGGCCATCGGCCTGATTCTCGACAGCTTCCACTCGCTTGCGCGGAAGGTGCCGATCGAAAGTCTGCCGGACATCGATCCCGCAAAGATTTTTCTGCTGCAGCTGGCTGACGCGCCGCTTCTGGAAATGGACCTGCTGTCCTGGAGTCGACATTTCCGCAGCCTGCCCGGACAGGGCGATCTGGCGATCGTGCCGTATGTGTCCGCCCTGCGTTCCCGCGGCTTCGATGGGATCTGGTCACTGGAGATCTTCAACGATCGGTTTCGTGCGAGTCCTGCCTCGACTACGGCGCTCGATGGCATGCGGTCGCTGCGATTCCTGGAGGATCAGGTGGCTCGAAAGCTCGCGCCCGGCAAGCCGGCGCCGCTGCCGCCCCGGGTTCAGTGTCGGGGCATCGAATTCGTCGAGTTCGCGGCGAATGAGGAGGAAGTCGAGCCCCTGAGCCGGATGTTCACGGCCCTCGGCTTCAGCGAAGTCGGGCGGCATCGCTCCAAGGACGTGATCCGCTGGAACCAGAACGGGATCAATTTCGTCATCAACAGCGAGCCGGAGAGTTTCGCGCGCGCCTACGACAGCGTGCACGGTGCATCGGTCTGCGCGCTGGGCATCAGCGTCGATGACGTTGAAGGCGCCATGCAGCGGGCGCAGTCCCTGCAGATCAGCAGTTTCTCGCAGCCGGTCGGTCCGGGTGAGCTGCAGATTCCGTCGGTGCGCGGCGTCGGCGGCAGTCTCGTGTACTTCATGCAGTCGGGAAATGAGGCCAACATATGGGGTCACGAGTTCGTGGCGACCGGCGGAAACGCACAGC
>CAZBKC010000562.1:0-2363 GCA_964492345.1 uncultured Steroidobacter sp.
AAGCGCCCGAGAGCGTGACGGCGAAGGCCATGCCGCGCGAGGCTTCGAAGCGCGTTGCGACCGCGGCAGTCCAGACCGTGGCGTGAACGCAAAGCGATCCGAGAGCCACGAGGCACCACAAAAGCACCCAGTTCGCCTCGCTGCCCGTGGCGGTGCTGAGCAACGCCACGGACGACGACATGGTGATGACACCGATGATGCCGAGGATGCGCGGGCCGACTCGATCCACGAGCATGCCGATGGGCACGCCGAAGACGGCCGTGCCGACGCCGGCAATGGTGATTCCCATGGAAATCTGCGCGCGGGTCCAGCCGAATTCCTGCTGCAGCGGCTCGATGAACGGACCGATCGAATACGTGTGCAGAACACCGATCGAATAACCGAGCGCGGCCGCCACGGGCAGAAACCAGAAGTTGCGCCACTCGGTGGCCGCCTTGTTTCCCACGGTGCCCATCGTCATCCCCCTCCCATTCCGGCTTCTTGTGTATGGAGCGCCAACGCTTCGGAGTCTAGATCATTCCCGAGGGCCAATAGCAGAGGCGCGATTGCGGGGAGAGAAGAGGTTTCACACAGAGATCACAGAGAGCACAGAGAAAAGCAGAGAAAGCAGAGGCCGTCTCCTTCTCTTCTCCAGTCCCTCGACCAATGTCACTGCCGCAGTGAGTGCCCCCGGCGCTCTCGGTCAGTTCGCTGCCGTCTCCTGCGGCGGGAATGACATGTGGAGATCAGGTGGCTGCCGTCCTACGCGTCGACGCAAGACCAAATTCTTCAAGCACTTCCCCGGTGTTCTCTCCTAGTTCCGGCGCCGGACCGGCGACGCGGCCAGGCGTGCGCGAGAACCATGTCGGTACGCCGGGGAAGCGCACCGGACCATGCTTCGTCTCCACCGTCTCGAACAGTCCGACGGCGTTGAGATGCGGGTTGTCGAACAGTTCTTCCGGCGTGCGCAGCGGCGCGGCCGGAATGTCGAGCGATCGCAGCAGGTCGAGCCATTCCTGCGTCGTTCGTTCGGCGAACGTGTCGGCGAGCAGCTCATACACCTTGTCGATCTGCTGCGCGCGCTGCTTCAGCGTCGCGAAGGCATCGCTGGCCCACGTGGGTTTTACTGCCGCCATGAACGCGGACCATTGCTTGTCGTTGTAGACCAGCGCCGCGATGTAGCTGTCCCTGGTGCGATAGGGTTTGCGATTCGGCGCCACGGTGCGCGGATAGACCGCGGGGCCGAGGCGCGGCGTGAACATCGCGCCGTTCGCATGTTCGACCAGCATGAAGGCCGCCATCGTTTCGAACATGCTGACTTCGACTTCCTGGCCTTCGCCGGTACGCTCGCGATGGAACAGCGCCATCATCGTCGCGTACAGCGCCGTCATGCCGGCGACCTTGTCAGCGACGATCGTGCCGACGAAGCTCACCTCGCCGGTCAGCATCTGTTGCACGGCCGGCAGGCCGCATTCCGCCTGGATGGTGTCGTCGTAGGCGGTGAGATCCCTGTCGGGACCGCGACGGCCGTAGCCGTAGCAGTTCGTGTAGACGATGCCCGGATTGATCGCCGCGACTTCCTGGTAGCCGAAGCCCAGCTTTGTGATCGCCTTGGCGCGCATCGAGTGAATGAAGACATCCGCCTTCGCGATGAGCGTGCGCAGCGTTGCCTTGCCCTCGTCCGAGCGCAGATCCAGCACGATGCTGCGCTTGCCGCGATTGACGTTCACGAAAACACCCGCCATACCGGGCGCTGGACCCACCGAAATATTCCGGGTGTTGTCTCCCTCGGGCGGTTCGATCTTGATTACGTCCGCACCCATGTCCGCCATGATCTGGGTGCAGTAGGGACCCATGACCATGGCCGTGAGATCGACCACTCTTACGCCGGCCAGGGAACCGGTGCCCTTTGCGGGGCTAGCCATGCTCGAATCCTCCAGGGGGTACGTCGGCGGCTGATTCTCCATGGGATGTCGTACGGATTCCAGTCTGTTGAGCTAATATCCGGACGTCCTGCCGTTTTGCTGGGCGGGCGCCCGCACCCTCATTCGTATTTGTGGTTTTAAATCATGGACTTCGAACTCACCCCCGACCAGCAGAACATCCGGGACGCCGTCCTGAAGCACTGCAGCCAGTTCTCCGAAGACTACTGGCTCGAACGGGACCGCGAAGGCGTGTTCCCCGAAGATTTCTTCCGTTCGATGGTCGACGCCGGGTGGCTCGGCATCGCGATGCCCACCGAGTTCGGTGGGTCGGGACTCGGCATTACCGAGGCTGCCGTGATGATGCAGGCGGTGGCCGAGTCGGGTGCCGGCATGAGCGGCGCGTCTGCCATCCATCTGCCGGTCTTCGGCATGCAGCCCGTGGTGCTCTTCGGCACGCAG
>CAZBKC010000563.1:0-2361 GCA_964492345.1 uncultured Steroidobacter sp.
CAGACACTCGCCGTGCGCAAAGGTCCGATCGTGCCGCTGATCGCCGAGACCGGCGGCCAGAATGCGATGTTCGTCGACTCGACCGCGCTGCCCGAACAGGTCGTCGACGATGTCATCCGCTCGGCGTTCCATTCGGCCGGTCAGCGCTGTTCGGCGCTGCGCGTGCTGTATCTGCAGGAGGAAGTGGCCGACGGCATCATCGCCATGATCAAGGGCGCGATGGACGAACTGCGCATCGGCAATCCGGCCGACCTGTCGAGCGACCTCGGGCCGGTCATCGACGAACAGGCACGCGAACAACTGCTGACGCATGCGCGACAACTGCGATCCGCCGGACACCTGCTGCACGCCGTGCAGTTGCACGAGTCCTGCGCGCGCGGCAGTTTCGTTGCGCCGCACCTGTTCCTCATCGATTCCGTTGCCGAGCTGACGCAGGAACACTTCGGTCCGCTGCTGCACGTGATCCGCTATCGCCAGCAGGATCTGCAGCGGCATCTCGATGAGCTGCGCGCGACCGGCTTCGGCCTCACGCTCGGCGTGCACACGCGCATCGACGCGGTCGCGCGCAACATCTTCGATGAATCGCTGGCCGGCAATGTCTACGTCAACCGCAACATCATCGGTGCCGTCGTCGGCGTGCAGCCCTTCGGCGGTCACGGCCTGTCGGGCACCGGCCCGAAGGCGGGCGGTCCACTGTATCTGCAGCGCTTCGCCACCGAGCGCACGTTGACGATCAATACGGCCGCGACCGGAGGCAACGTGGCGCTGCTGCGGCAGACGGAGGAATAGAGCCTGGCCTTCTGCTTCCTGTGGGGCCGGCTGAAGCCGGCCCCCCAGGAAGATAAAGATCCTGCCCTTCTTCGCGTGGGTCAGGCTTTCCCGCGGGATTTCCGTTGGTCACTGCCTGACACTGCGAGCCGGCTGGCGTGATCCAGTGCACCCCGGAATGTCCTGATCATGGCGCCAAGGCGCGCAAGTGAGAATGAAGCATTTTCCCCATGACGTTCCGGAGCCTGTCCATGGTCAGCCTGTCCCGGCCGCTGCTCATCCTGCTGGTGTCCGCCGTCGTGGTATCGAGCGGTTGCGCCAGCATGCCCGGACGCGATCCCCTGCAGGTCACCGTGGCGGGCATCGAACCGATGCAGGGGCAGGGCATGGAGCTGCGGCTGCTGGTGAAGCTGCGCGTGCAGAATCCCAACGATTCCGAAATCACTTTCAACGGCGTTTCCCTGGAAATGGATGTACAGGGCAACGACTTCGCGAGCGGGGTCAGTCCGGAGGGCGGGACGGTGCCGCGTTTCGGCGAGACGGTGGTCAGCGTGCCGGTCACGATCTCGGCCTTCCGCATGATCCGGCAGGCCGTGGGCATGCTTCAGGGTGACGGCACGCGCAAGATCCAGTACGAGATGAAGGGCAAGCTCAGCGGGTCGACGTTCAGCACGAATCGCTTCTCGACCAAGGGCGAGTTCGAGCTGCCTGCGGGAACGGCGCAGCCGGGAGCCACCTGAACGTTGCGTCGACGAACCGCTTCGGGTCAGATGGGCCCCGATGTTTCGGTTGTCTGCGGGGTGATGCTTGATCAAGTCTCGAAGTCCGGCCGGCATGGCTGCTGCCGGGACGCTGCTGTTCTGTTTCGCGCAGATCTCGATGGCGGCCTATACGGCCGTCGCGCCCAAAGGCGTCGATCTCAGCGGCAACTGGCAAGTCAACACGGCACAGAGCGACGATGCCGAGGCCCTGCTGCAGAAGCGGCTCGATGAGATTCGCAAGCAGCGCGATCGCTGGCTGCGCGATGCGCGTCGCACCGATCCGCTCGGCATCCCGCCGCTGGGCCTGCCGCCCGCGCCGCCGGAAGACGATGCGAGGACCGCTCCGCCGCCGAACCCGCAGAAGCGGGCACCGCGTCCGAACGACAACCTGCGGCGCATGCTCAACATTTCCGACACGCTGGTGATCGCCCAGGCCGGCACGACCATCGACATCGTGTCGCAACTGGATGCGCGCCGCTTCGAAGCCGGCAGCAACAGCCAGGTGTCGATGCCGACAGGAGAACTCGCCGACTCGCGCGTCGGCTGGGACGGCCAGTGGTTCGTGATCGAACGCAGCGCGCGCAAGGGACCGCGCGTCACCGAGAAATATCGCTGGCTGAAAAAAACCGATCAGCTCGAATCGGAAATCAAGTGGAGCGGCAACACGCTGCTGTCAGGTATCAAGGTGCATCGCATCTACGACCGGATGGCGAGCGCACCGCCGGCACCGGATCCGAATGCGGGGCCGGTGAGATAGGAGGTCGCTGGCCGACTGGGCTCAGCGGAGGCCAACTGGCCGACTGGTCTCTGGTCTGCTGGCCAGAGTCGGAGC
>CAZBKC010000564.1:0-2360 GCA_964492345.1 uncultured Steroidobacter sp.
GGGCGGCACCAGGCGGGAAGCCTCGCGCCATCGGTGTGCGCGCCGACATGGACGCGCTGCCCATGCCCGAACACAACCGCTTTGCCCACGCCTCGAAACACGCAGGCCGCATGCACGGCTGCGGCCACGACGGCCACACCGCCATGCTGCTGGGCGCGGCCAAGTACCTGGCCGCGCACCGCGACTTCGACGGCATCGTCAACTTCATCTTCCAGCCGGCCGAAGAAGGCGGCAACGCCGGCGCCAAGGCCATGATGGACGACGGCCTGTTCGACAAATTCCCTTGCGACGAGATCTACGGCATCCACAACATGCCCGGCTACCCGGTGGGCTATTTCGGCTTCCGCAAGGGGCCGGCGATGGCGTCCAGCAACCGCTTCGACATCATCGTGCGCGGCACCGGCGGCCACGCCGCCCAGCCGCACAAGGCTGTGGACACCATCGTGATCGCCGCCGAACTGGTGGGCGCGCTGCAGACGCTGATCTCGCGCCACAAGAACCCCATCGACATCGCCGTGGTCAGCGTGACGCAGATCCACGCGGGCGACGCCTACAACGTGCTGCCCGGCGAAGCCGTGATCAAGGGCACCGTGCGCACCTTCAGCACGCAGGTGCTGGACGAGATCGAGAGCAACATGCGCCGCATGGCCGAGATGCTGCCGGCCGCGCACGGCGGCACGGGCGAACTGAAATTCCACCGGGCCTACCCGCCGCTGGTGAACTGGGACATGCAGACCGACTTCGCGATGAAGGTCGCGCAGGACGCCTTCGGCACCGAGAACGTGGACGGCAACACGCCACAGCACGGCGGCGCCGAAGACTTCTCTTTCTACCTGGAGAAAGTGCCGGGCGCCTACCTCTTCATGGGCAACGGCGAAGGCGCGCACCGCGAAGAAAAGTACATCGGCATGGGCCCGTGCGAACTGCACAACCCGAACTACGACTTCAACGACGCGCTGCTGCCGATCGGGGCGAGTTATTGGGTGAAGCTGGTGGGCGCGTTTTTCGCGCGGTAGGATGTGCGGGGGCAGTCCTCGTGCGCACAGAAACCCACACCGTTGCGCTCGAAATCTGCCGCCGATCTCCAGTAGCTGCCGCTATAGGGAAAGGGAAGGCGCTCGAACAGGGAGCGATGCGATGAAACGCGGCGGGTTTCAGTTCATGCATGCGTATTCCAGGGCCCAGTAGTGCTGCCATGCATGCCAGCGCACGTCGCTTGCCCGGCCTTCGAGCCACGACCGCATCTCCGCTTCCGAGGGAAAGTTCTTCAGCACGTGATGGGTCGAGCCGTCGGCCAGTGTCCTGAACTGGTACGTGTTGCCCTCCGCGTCGGTGTCCGCGATCGGCGTGCTGCTTCCCGCCACCAGCCGGTTGTCCAGGAGGACCACTTTGGCGCCGGGCAGCAACCTGGAATGCAGTCCGTCCAGGAATGCGCGCATCCTGCCGCGCGGGACATGGGAGATCCAGAAACCTGCGAAAGCACCTTCGTGGCGTGGGCCGCCGTCCGGCAGGGCGTAGGCGTCGCCCAGCACCAGATCGACGTGCGATCCTGTCACCCTGGACCTGGCGATCTCCAATGTTTCGGGAGAGGAATCCAGAGCGAGCAGCCGCGAGGCTGCCGGTGCGAGGAATTGCGTCCAGTAGCCCGTGCCGCAAGCCACCTCGAGGACAGACCGGCCAGAGAACACGGATGGCAGCCACAGCTCGATGGCGCGCAGGTCGTTCTGGCGCTCGGGTTTGCTGTAGACACGGTCGTATTCCGCTGCTCGCGCGGCGTAGTAGTCCCTGAGCGATTTTTCGGTCACGTCTGCGAAGTGGGAGGGAGACGGCAGTCTAGACGGCCTTCGACCCGGAGCTGACGAACCGATCTCCGCCGCTGCTTACTTCGCGTCGGGCACCGTGCTGGTTTCAGCCGACCGACCCGCACCCGGAATGCCTTCGCTGATGTGACGCTCAGTCTCGACTCCGACCTCCGGTGCTGTCTCTTGCTCCGACGCGGCTCGGCCGACGGCATCGCTCGTGCTCCCCTCAACAGTCGCTGCGTCCTGACGGGGGCGGTGGTCCCCGTCAGCCCGGTACTCATGCTCCTTGCCGCTGATCGGTGTGGACTCCATTGCCTCGGTGGCCTCGGCGCGTTCACCGGTCGGATCGAGCTTCTTGTCGCTGGGCATGGCATGTCTCCAAGAGTGTCGTTACAGACTAGGACCTCAGCGCCGGCAACATGTCGGACGTCAGCTCGAATACCGATCAGCGTGCGTCCCGAGATCGTTGACTGGTCTGGGACAGAGGACTCAAGGCCGCGTTGCCGCATGTGCAGAGCGCAGGCGCCGGCCGCATCGTCAACATCGGCGCCATGGGCG
>CAZBKC010000565.1:0-2358 GCA_964492345.1 uncultured Steroidobacter sp.
CGGTCTCGGGCGGGCGGATCATCAAGGGGCGCTTCCCGATCCTCGATCCGGATCCGCCGGGTTCGTCGGGCGCTCCGGCGGTCACCGCAGGGGCAAGCCGATGATCCGCGTCGTCGCGCTGATCTCGTTGGTCTGCCTGCTGGTGCTGGTGCTCTACCTGCCGTCGGCGCATCCGCCCGAGCGCTTCCTGGCGCAACTGCGCACAGAACACGAAGCGACCGCCGCGTACTGGGGCGACGCCCCGGCTCTGCGCATCCTGTCGCGGGCGCTGAGCGTGCAGGACTCGGCACGACAGGCCACGCCCATTCCGTCATCCGCCGACGCCCCACCGGCCAGCGCGGTGGACGGCGCCGTCGCACGGGAGATGGCCACGGTTAACCAGCGCCTGTTCAACAACGCCTACTTCAGGTCGATCGACGCCCTGCTGCTGCTGGCCAGCTTCCGCTTCGCCACGCTGATCGAGTGGCTGCCGTGGCTGCTGGCGTTCACGGTTGCCGTGCTGTTGGACGGCACCATCGTCCGGCAGATCAAGGCCAAGGAGTTCCGGCAGCACGACCCCGAGCTGTTCGCGCTCTACACCTGTGGCGCAATCATCATGGTCTGCGCGGCGGTGATCGGCTTTGTCGTGCCGTTCACCCTGCACCCGCTGGCAATGCCCTGTGTGCCGCTGGTGGTCAGCCTGCTGCTCAGCCGGGCGCTGGGGAGTTTTCATCGAAGGGGAATGTGACAGTTGTCAGCCCGACGACATGGGTGCACAAGCCTGCAGGGCCGCGGAGCGGCCTCGCACGCCTCACTCGCAGCCCGATGCCGTAGCGACTGCCGCCATCACCGCCAGCAATGCCGCGTGCCCAGCCCCTTGATGCGCCGCGTATCCGCACGCAAAAGGCCAGTCCTCGCTGATCGCCGTACCACTTCGACTACCGAAGCAACCTCAAGATGAAGCGCTCGCCATCCTCAATCAGTACCGGCTCCGTCCCATTGTGTTCACGCATGCATTTGACGATCTTTCGTGGAACGCCCATGCCGGAGTTTTCAAGGTAGCGGTAATCGCGCATCACGTCTTTGATGAGTTGATTGCGCGCCGCACGGCAGCCCGTAAGCATTCGCGCCGGTGTAATGCCGTTCGGCAAACGACCGGGCGACACAATCTCCATCCGGTCGTCATAGATTGTGAGTTCGATGTCGGTGCTCGACAGCAGGTAGTCGCGATGGACGAGCGCGTTGACAACGGCCTCGCGCACGGCCTCTCTTGGATACGCAGAGACCTCCTCCCGACGCGCGCCGCCTTCTTCGAGCTGGCCGAAGACGGCGGTGTTGCGCTGCACGAAGGCGAGCGCTTGTTCCACGAGACCCGCTTCTACGATCTCATCAGCGTCATTCAGCAGTGGCGTGAGTGGGCCACGCAACGGGCTTCGCTCGCGCGCACCATAGTCCTTACTCTTGCCCGGAAACGCGGCAGCATCGATGCCCGCTTGAGGAAGGAATCGATTGGGCGTGCGCCCGAAGAGAAGCATTCCCGATACGGTTATGCCATCTTCAACCATGATCTCGGTATTGAACAGCAGCGTCGCCCAGCCAGCTTCATCGTCGTCGGCTGGCACGTCTTGCTGCCGAACCCGAACGAAGTAGTTCTTGAGTCGGCGGAGGTCGAGGTCCGCGAACACAGCCCCCGACACCGGCCGCAGCTCGGCGCGAAACGTGCCGCGTTGCTGGAACAGGCGGCTCAGCTCCTCTGGCGAAGGCTCGCGACTCTGCGTGCCCACTCGGATGTAGTACGCGTTCTTGTTGTTGTGCCACAGCGTCTGGACATCGAAGCCGCGAGACACCCGAACAACGGCAACATCTTTTCCGGGCTCAACGTCCTTGACTACCTCATAGAAGGGAATGAGCCCCGGTCGAACTTTGTCGCGGCAGGCGGTCATCACCCACTCTTCGAGGTTGTCCCGAGTGATTCCGCTGACGCTTCCGTCGTCTTCGACGCCCAGCAGGACCACTCCACCCTGAAAGTTCGCAAAGGCCACGAGTTCCTTGGCGAGGTCGTGGTTCTGCACCACGTCTCGCTTGAACTCCACGCCGGAGCTTTCTCCGTTATGGATCATCTCCAGCAGTTCAGTGCGGGTCATGCTCATCTCTAGAACCCATATTTCTGGCGACGCATCTCGAACGCCGTCTTGCCGCCCTCAAGGATCTCCTCGACCATTTCGCGCACCGGCTGCATATCGATTGAACCCATGTGTCGTTCGCTCACGCGTCCTTGCACGGCCTCATTCTGTATGC
Organism: uncultured Steroidobacter sp.; assembly: GCA_964492345.1. GTDB lineage: Bacteria > Pseudomonadota > Gammaproteobacteria > Steroidobacterales > Steroidobacteraceae > Steroidobacter. The sequence goes on from CAZBKC010000565.1 coordinate 2,278, forward strand.
CCGTCGAGAGTCCGATAATCAACTCGGCATCGCCGAGGACCGGGATGTTTGCATTGTGCGTAGAGAAGACGAACTGCCGCT
>CAZBKC010000566.1:0-2347 GCA_964492345.1 uncultured Steroidobacter sp.
CGGAGGCGAGCAGCGTATCGAGTCTCTGCTGGGTGAAGGGCTCGTATCCCGCCTCGGCGGCCGACGCTTGCGCATTCGCTTCCGTGACGTGGTCGGAGCGGATGGTCACGGCGATCGCCACAACGGCAATCGCGGCAGCCGTGGCCATGCCACGGAAGACCCGCGCTGACACACCGGCCTGGCCCTGTGCAAGTCCATAGGCCCAGGCGGCGAAGGCGATCAGGACGAGACCAGCGAGCGCGGCCATCAGCCCGGCGGGACTGACCTGGAAGCTCAGCACCCAGATCAGCCAGGCCGCTGTGCCGTAGAGCGGGAACGCCAGGAACTGCTTCAGGGTCTCCATCCAGCGCCCAGGCCGCGGCAAAAGGCGCTGCAGGCCCGGCACGAACGCCAGGACAAGGAACGGCAATGCCAGCCCCAGCCCGAGGCTCAGGAACACCGCCAGGCCGACCACAACGGGCTGCGTGAGCGCGTAGCCGATCGACGCGCCCATGAACGGTGCCGTGCAGGGCGTGGCCACCACGGTCGCCAGCATGCCCGCGAAAAAAGAGCCCGACAGCCCGGTCTTCTGCAGAAGCCGGCTGCCCCCGACGCGCGTCAGCGTGGTCCCGATCGGCAGCACGCCGGACAGGCTCAGCCCGAAGGCGAACAGCACGAAGGCGAGCGTCGCCACCACCGCGGGCGACTGAAGCTGGAAGCCCCAGCCGATCTCTGCACCACCCGCCCGCAGCGCGTAGAGCGCGCCGGCCAGCGCCGCAAAGCTTGCGAGGATTCCGATGGTGTAAGCAACCCCATGCAACCGGATGCGCGCCGGAGCCTCCGATGCATGCTGGGTCAGATGCAGGATCTTGATCGACAGCACCGGGAACACGCACGGCATCAGATTGAGAATGACGCCTGCGAGAAGCGCGAGCAGAGCGGCCTGCAGCAGGCCGATCCCCTGCCCTGTAATCGGCGCCGGTGCAGCATCCACCGCGAAGGCATGCCGCACGGCTTTGCCGCCGATGTCTTCCTCCACCACCAGCACGCCCTCGAGACGCTGCGGAACGCTGCGGGCAATCTGGCCGCGCTCGATCGCGATCCGTGCATCCTCACCGGCCGCGGCAAGCGTCTGTGGCGCGGAGTTGACGATCAGCGTGTTGTCATACGGAAAGAACGTCGCCGAACGCACATTGTCGCGGCGCAGATCGGCGTTCAACAATGCGAGCGTGATGGTCTTCGGGCCGGCGTCGAAGGTCGCGGTCCACGGCAATTGTTGCGGCAGATGGCTGCGCGCCGCGTCGAAAATCCTGCTGGTGGCAGCATCAGCCGATGCGGCCACCGGTAGCGGCAGCGACACGCTCGCCTCACCCGGGATACATTCCTTCTCGCATACGAGGAAGGCTATATCCGCGCTCATTGTTACAGTGCTGCCGGGCTTCAGATCGCGCGGCGGCGTGATGCGTGCAAGCAGCACCGTCTCGCCTTCATAGCCGAAGCTCGTGACCGGCCCGACCTTGATCAGCGACGGCGCGGGCCATTCCAGCGCCGACGCGCTGAAGCCATGCGGCAGCGTCCACGTCACCGTAGTCGGCTCACCCGAGTCGCCCGGATTACGCCAATAGGTGTGCCAGTGCTCCTTCATGCTGAGACGGATGCCCACCTGGAACGGCTCACCGGCGGCCATGGCCTGCGGCTCGGCCAGAAGCTCGACCTTCACGAGATCGGAGGCATCCTGCGCGCGCGCCGCAGTGACGGCCGTTGCCAGCACAAGGGCAAAAACGGCTGCGATGCGACTAATCGTTGGCAAAACGAAGCTTGTCATGATTCTCGGCAGGTTATCATCGGCCGGCATTGCGAGGCGATGCGACGTTGGGCTGCGACACTTCTTCCAGTCCGCGCCCTTCCGGAATATCGCGGATGTGTTTGGCGAGAATGAGAGTGATCACGGCGCCGAGAGCGCTCACGAGTGCCATAAGCGCCAAAACACCAGCGACACCGGAAAATTCCTTCACCTGCGGCAGCAGGAAGATCCCAAGTGTCGCACCCGTCTTGGCTGACGCCGCTGCGAAGCCGCTTGCGGAGGCGCGCACCGCGGTCGGGAACAATTCCGGTGCCATAGTGAAGGTGGTGGCATTGGGTCCGGCATTCATCGCGAGATTGAACAGAATGAATCCCAGGAACACGAATGCGATATGCGGGCTCGCGTTGTCACTGGACAACACGGCAACGAGCAGGATCAACATGCCGAGTGTCATCCCGGAAAATCCGGCAACTTGCATGTGCAACCGGCCGAAGCGCGGAACGGCCCAGATGCCGACGAGAAATCCGACAAGGAGAAACAGGTCGATTGCAGCACTGCCCTGCG
>CAZBKC010000567.1:0-2343 GCA_964492345.1 uncultured Steroidobacter sp.
GCTGAGCTTGTTGGCCGCGCCGTTGCCGGTGATCGTGTTGGCCAGGCCGTTGCCGGTGCCGTTGATCTTGGCGCTGCCGGTCAGTACCAGGTTCTCCACGTTGGCGCTCAATGCCCAGCTGATGCTGCTGTTCACCGTGTCGGTGCCGGCATTGGCAGCCTCGACCACCACGTCACCGGTGTTGTCCACGTAGTAGATGTCGTTGCCGGTGCCGCCGTACATCCGGTCGGCACCGGTGCCGCCGATCAGCGTGTCGTCGCCGAAGGCGCCGTACAGCAGGTCGTTGCCGGCGCCGCCGTCCAGGGTGTCGTCGTCGGTGAGCCGGGTGGTCGGGTTGAGGGCGTCGGTGTTGCCCGTCCTGTAGCCGTGGAGGTAGTCGTTGCCGTCGCCGCCCATCAGCGTGTCGTTGCCATAGTCGCCCTCCAACGCCTGGTAGTGCGCCGCGCCGACGATGCGGTCGTTGCCGACACTGCCGACCACGCTGTACACACCGCTGAATTTCACCGTACCGAAGCCGCCATCTGCATTGCCGTAGCTGGCGGAGCCGGAGGTGGCGGAACTGAAGCTCAGGCCCACCGACGGGCTGCTGCTGCCCCCATCCTCGACCAGGATGCCACCGAAGCTAACGCGGGTGGCGCCATTGCCGATGACCGTGTCGTTGCCGGCATAGGCGCGGAACTCGTTGAACGCATCCGAAGCCAGCATCTCGCCTTCCACCGGCGGCACTGCACGCACGTCGCCGTTGTTCAGGGATTTGCTGGCGGCGCTGGACAGCGTGAAACCGCGCGCGTCGTACACGTCGTCCATGTAGGTGCTGTTGATGCTCTCGATCCCGCGTAGGGTGTCCTTGCCGGTGAGCAGCGGATCACCCACCACCGTGCCCGCGGCCAGCTTGACGGTGATGCCCTGCACCTGATCGTAGGTGTTGTACTCGGCGCGGTCGTAGCCGCTGCGGCCGTCGATCGTGTCGTTGCCGCCGTTGCCGCGGAATGTCTCGAAACTCAGGTCACCCGAAACGCTGCTGCTGGAGGGCACGCCGTCGCTGTTGACCTTGCCGCCGCCGTAGAGCTTGTCGTTGTAGTTGCCGCCGCGAACCGTATTCACGCCGGAGGCCACGATCTTGCCTGGCGTGAAGCCGGCGCTCGAATTGATATCGTCGGTGAACGAGGTGACGATGCTGGCGCTGGTCGTCGGGCTGGTCTGCAGCCCCAGATTCACGTTGACGGCACCGCCCGCGTTGTTCAGCAGCAGGGTCGTGCTGCCGTTGCCGATAATGATGTCATTGCCGCCGTTCGGATCGTACAGGTTCCAGGTCTGGCCCCACGAGTTCTTGTTCGTCGAGGTGGCGCCGTAGCCGCTGGCGATGTAGGTGTCGGCGAAGTTGGTGCCGCGGACCCACTCGATCTCGCGCAGCGTGTCGATGTGCAGGTCGTCCTTCCACTGCACCTGCCCGGCCGCCAGTTTGACCACGATGCCCTGCGTGGCGTCGTTCCAGCTATAGCTGACGCCGTCGGTGCCGCCGCGGCCGTCGAAAAGGTCACCGCCCCGCGAACTGTTGAACAGGTCGAAATCCCAGCTGTCGCGCCCGTAGAACTTGTCGGCGGCGGCCGTGCCGTAGACGCCATCCACGCCGATCAGCGTGTCGGTGTTCAGCAGCGCGCCGGACGACGTATCGAGCTTGCGCACCGTGCCCAGCTGCAGGTCGACGATGACCTTCAAGTCGGCCTCGGAGACGAACCCGTAGCTTTGCCAGGCGTAGCGGTAGTCGACCTGATCGAAGTCGTTGACGCCATGCTTCCAGTACGACGCGCTCTTGGCATAGCCGAGGTTGAAGATGTCGTTGCCCGCGGTCGCCTGTACGTAGTCACTGCCCAGCGAGGTGACGAACAGGTCGTCCATCGCCGTGCCGTTGCTCAGGCTGTCGCTGTTGGTGCTGCCGTAGATCGTTGCCATGAGGCTTCCCGTTGTTGCTGGACACAGTCCGGTGCCGCGCGCTGAACTCACGCGGGCCGCCATGGCCACGCGCATTAACTTGTCAAATCGACAATAAATCTAGCAGCGAGTGCGTGCACTGGATTCGTCCTTCCGCGCCAAGCTGCGCAGGATTCCTCGTTCACGGCGGAACAAGCGCAGCGGTGGGTCGGCTCGATGCGCTCGCAAGTGACGTTTTGGCTACGGTGGACGAGCGTCCGGAGGAATTCGAGCGTGGGCGTCGCTTGTGCCCGGTGCAAAGCGAAGGCCGAAGCCTGGGCTGCTTTCGACCTGACCTCACCTCGTTCGAAGCTTGATGGTGCAGCAGCATGCCGCGACCTTCTTCGCGCAGGCCGAGGCGGCTGCCGGCGC
>CAZBKC010000568.1:0-2342 GCA_964492345.1 uncultured Steroidobacter sp.
ACGATTTCGAGCGGTTGATTGGCGGCGAATGCAACGGCGGCGCGGGTCTTCATGGCAGTTCCCGGAACGAGTGGAGCGGCGATCATACTCCCCGGGCAGGCGACCGGCCTGCGCGCGGCACAAGCTGCGGCATACGGCCTCTCCGGAACGGACCGCGATCGACGCTAGCACGCGACCTCGCCGTCGAACCATCGTCACGAACCGCGCTGCGCGGACGGCAGCGCGGTTCAATCGATTCTCAGCCGCCGCCCTGACTGTGCACAGTCGATACCTCCGCCCGCACCAGGGCCAGCGGGCTCGTCCGGCCGGCATCGGCGCTACGCATCGGCAGCTGCGAGCCGGGATTGCGTGCCAGGTAGTAGCTGTTCAACAGCGGCGCGTCGACATCGGACACCGCACGTGCCAGCGCCTCCGTCGCACAACGCTTCATCCTTGAACGGGCCGTCACCTCCAGCAGTCCCGGCGTCCAGCAGACGACGCGGGCAGCCCGGCGGATGCGGGTGTAGAGCGTGGAAGCATCGCCAGGCCGGGAGAGATCCAGATCACCGAAGCGGACTTCGCGCTGCGCCGGTTCGCCGGCTGCGCTCGCTTGCGCACGTGCAATGATCATCAGCGCATCGCCGACGCTGACGCTCCGCTCGGGATGCGGTGCATTCGCTTCAGCAACCTTCAGTGCCTCGCGAGCGACAGCGAGTGCTTCCCCCGGGTGCCGGCGGTCGAGTTCGGCGCGCGCCTTGAGTATCAGCATCGGCGCGAGCTGGCTGGCGACACGCTGACGGGGATAGTCGATCTCCCGAAGCACTTCGTCGATGAGGGCAATGGCCAGATCCGGATCGCCTTTCGCGACCATCGCCCCTGCCCGCAGGAATTTCGCGAAGCGCAGGCAGACGCGATTCTCCCGTGGATTGCCGCGACACAATTCTTCCGCGCGCTGCACGTCCGCGAGAACCCGATCGATCCGGCCGAGCTCCAGATTCGCGCGTGCCCTGCTGAGCAGCGCCCCGATCTGTCCACGCAGATCGCCCAGCGCGGTGGCGGCATCGAGGCCGCGGTCGATCCAGACCATGCCGTCGTCACCGGTTCGTGCAGCAGTTGTTCCGGCGCTGCGTAGCCGGGCGTGAGGCCGACATCTTCGCGAGTCGACTCGTTGTCATCCGGCCCGAGCAGCGTCGCGATGCCGAAATCCAGCAGCTTCACACTCCCCGTCGCATCGACCAGGACGTTGTTCGGCTTGAGATCGCGATGAACGACGAGATGGCTGTGCGCATGCGAAACGGCAGCAAGCACGTCGAGAAACAATCGCACCCGCGCGCGAACATCGAGATTCATTCTCGCCGCATAGCGGTCGACGCGCTCGCCCTCGACATACTCCAGCACCAGATAGGGCTGCCCCGTGGGCGCGACGCCGGCATCGATGAGCTGCGCGATATGCGGATGCCGCAGCTTCGCGAGCACCGAGCCTTCGCGCACGCGCCCCGGAAGTTCGAGGGCTTCATCCATGTACCGGTTGATCTCGCCCCATTGCGTACGGCCGATCTTCTGCATCGTCATGGAAGACAACGTCGTTGCGGAAGAAAGACGACACCGCGGCTACAGCAGTGCGCGTCCGTCCAGCGCCCGCTTCAGCAGCACGCGCGCCTTGTCCCAGTCGCGCTGCGCTGTCCGTTCCGACACACCGCGCATGGCTGCGATATCGACCAGCGAGAAACCGCCGAAGAATTTGAGATCGACAAGCTGGGCCAGCGCCGGATCGAGTTCTGTCAGCTGATCGATCGCAGTGCTGAGGCGCTCCAGTTCCGAGAGTTCGGGGGTAGGTTCCGGCAGCTGCGTCGGCAGGCTGGTGATCTCCATCGCACCGCCGCGCTTCTGCGCCTGACGATTGCGGGCATGGTCGACGACCAGGCTGCGCATGACACGCGCTGCATAGGCGAGGAAGTGCGAAGAGTCCGGGAACCGGGCATCGGTGCGCTGCCGCAGCCGGAAATAGCTTTCGTGCAGCAGCGTCGTGGCGCTCAGCGTCAATCCCGCAGCACGCCGCAGTTCGCGACGCGCGATCCGGTGCAGTTCGTCGTAGAGGCTGGCGAACAGCGCGTCCCGGGTCACCCCGGCGCGACGATCCGACACCGACTGCAGAACATCCATGGACATGACCGACATGCACAGCTCCCCGGACACACCTTCGTTGGTTGCCCGGCAAGTGTGTGCGCGCGTCCCTCGCGGCGACCAATGCCGCCAGCCATGGCCGACCCCTGCCTTTCGTCAGGGAAGCTGCGATCAGAACGGTTAGTCCCAATGGCACTTACTTAACGAGTTGACGGTTGACAGTTGGCGGTTGACGGCCA
>CAZBKC010000569.1:0-2339 GCA_964492345.1 uncultured Steroidobacter sp.
GGTCAATCCCCCTGTCGTGGTTGTCGAAGCGATCAACGAATAATCGATACCTCGTTAGCTGGTTTCCGTAACAGAAGCGACGTCATGATCCGGTCTCAATCAGCTGTTACAGACCACTACTGGAAACTCAACGTTACCTTCGCGTTCCAGAAGCGCCCGCGCGGACTGTGCTGGCTCTGCACATAGCCATACAGATCCGTGTCGCCATCGCCAATCGCAAAGGGCGGGTCCTCATCGAACGCGTTTTCGAGCCCGAGCATGAACTTCACATTCTCCAGCCCGGTGTAACGCAACTGCAGATTCAGCGTCGTGAAGTCACTCACTTCCCGGGTGCTGTTGGAGTCGTAGTCGAGGACACCATCGAAATTGGCATCGGGCGTGTCCTCGAATGGACCGACATAGTTCAGGCTCGCATAGACACCCCAGGTATCGTTGCCGTAGTCGACGGTGAGCTGGGCGCGGTCCTCCGGATACTCGTACTCGCCTTCGAGCGAACGCGTGACGAACGCCGTTCCCGCTGAGTTGAGCTCGACGCGTTCGAACTTCAGCATGTGGGAGTAGTTCACCCCGAACGTCAGGCGCCCGGGGCCCGCATCGAAGCCGAAGTAGCCGCCCAGGTCCACGCCGCTGACTGACTGTTCGCCGATGTTGATGAAGCCGCTGTTGATGGACTGCAGTGTGCCCAGCGTCTGGCCAGGAAACGGCGCACTGCGCACACAGACCGTGCTGTCCTGAACGCCGCAGGACTGGGTGTAGACGTAGCCGAAGGGCACCTCGTCGATTTTGTTTTCCTGCTTGATCTCCCAGTAATCCACAGACACCTCGATACCGCTGGAAGGCTGCCAGGCGGCACCCACGTTGAATGTCTCGGACTCTTCGGCATCCAGATCCGGATTGCCCGAGAAGATGATGTTGTAGTCGAGCGCCGCGCACGCGCCCGGCACGCCGGCTGCGCAACCATACGTGTCGATGAAGAACTGCGATTCCTGCGATGGGCCGAGGCCGATTTGCGCCAGCGATGGAGCGCGGAAGCCAGTGCCCCAGGACGCGCGGAACGCCAGTTGCTCGATGGGCGACCAGCGCAAGGCGATTTTCGGATTGGTCGTGTCGCCGAAATCGCTGTAGTCGTCGTAACGTACCGCGAGACTCAGCTCCAGGCTTTCGAGCAGCGGCACCGAGAATTCGACGAACGCCGCCCAGCTATCGCGCGCGGCAGCCGCCGAAACCGCTTCGGTGCCGAAGATCAGGCCGCGCTGAAACTGATCGTCCGGAATATCGGAAATGCTCTCCTCGCGATACTCGACGCCGGCCGCCATTTTCACGACGCCAGCCGGCATGTCGAACAGATCGCCGGTGACCTGCGCGTCGTACATCGTCAGCTCGGATTCGCCGCGCCGTACCAGGTTGGTGGTGATGTCGTCGATGACGGACTGTGGGTTCTGCACGCCGCCGAACGGGTTGTAGAGCCCCGCATCGATTTGCGCCTGCAGGAAATCGGTTCTCACCCAGCCCTGCGTTCGATCGCCCGTCTGCTCGGACTTGCTGCGCGCGCGTTGCGCAGCCACTTCCCATTTCCAGTCCGCGATCTCGCCGCGCAGTCCGACCAGGCCACGGACATTGTTGGTTTCGATATCCCACTGCCGCGCCCCGGCATCCACCGTGCGGTAACGACCTATTTCGAGCGTCGTGACACCGGGGAACGGGTTATCGGGATGCGTGACCGGCACGGTAAGCGCTGCACTTTCGTCGAGCGGTGTCGGTGCCCCCTGCGCGAAAGAGTTGTTGTGCTGTACCTGCAATTCACCAAACACTTCCAGGCCTGCGCCGATCCCCTGGTGCGCCGTAAGCATGAAGCCGGTGCGCTCCGATTCCGGAATCAACACATTCCAGGGGCCGAAGTCATACACGCATGCCGGCGCGCTGACCCTGTCCGGCGGGCAGGCCGGGTCGACCGTCGGCACGCCATTGACGACGAAGTAGCCCGGGAAACCACGCGAGGAGCGGAAGTCTTCGCCGCCGCGCGCCGTCTGGTTTGCGCTGCCCATCGAGCCGCGCTCGACATTGAACAGATTCGTGTTCTTCCAGTAGTCCAGGATCATGGTGACGTTGGAATCGTCGTCGCCGAATCCCCAGATGGCGGATCCCGTCACTTCGTCGTAGCCGTCCGCAGCGCCATAGCCGCCCGAGAACTCCAGACCCTGAAAGTTCCTTCGCGTGATGATGTTCACCACGCCGGCCACCGCGTCGGATCCGTACACCGCCGACGAACCATCCTTGAGAACCTCGACACGCTCGATCGCCGCCACCGGAATGGAGTTGATGTCGACGAAATTGGTCGT
>CAZBKC010000570.1:0-2329 GCA_964492345.1 uncultured Steroidobacter sp.
CACGCTGCAGCGCCTGCCCGTGAATCAGGGCAAGGGCGGTGCGGTCATGGCCGGTTGCGATGCGGCACTGGCCGCGGGCTTCACGCATGCCGTGCAGATCGACGCGGATGCGCAGCACGATGTCGCCGACGTGCCGCGACTGCTCGAACAGGCGCGCCGGCAGCCGGCGGCGCTGATCAGCGGCCAGGCGGTGTACGACGAATCGGTGCCGCGCTCGCGGCGCTATGGCCGCTACCTCACGCATGTCTGGGTCTGGATCAACACGCTGTCGTTCGAGATCTGCGATTCGATGTGCGGCCTGCGCGTGTATCCGCTGGCGTCGACCTGCCAGATCTGGCGCCGGCACCGCGTCGGCCGTCGCATGGATTTCGATATCGAGATCCTGGTGCGCCTGAGCTGGAGCGGCGTCACCATCATCAGCCTCCCGACCCGCGTCACCTATCCCGCCGACGGCGTGTCGCATTTCAAGTTGTTCAAGGACAACGTCTACATCAGCCTCATGCACGCGCGCCTGTTCGTCGGCATGCTGCTGCGGCTGCCGCTGCTGCTCGGCCGTCGCGTCCGGCAGCGCCTGCAGAAGGTCGCCGCATGAGGCATTGTCAAGCGGAAGTCGTCATCACCGTGCCGTACCACGACATCGATTCCATCGGTGTCGCCTGGCGCGGGCACTACGCCAAGTATTTAGAGATCGCCCGCTGCGCGCTGCTGGACGGTTTCGGCTACGGCTACGATGCCATGCACGAATCCGGGTTCATGTGGCCGGTCATCGACCTGCGCGTCCGCTACGTCAAGCCGGTACGCTTCGGGCAGCGCATCCTGGTCAGGGCGACGCTGCGCGAATGGGAGAACCGGCTGCTGATCGACTACCTGGTCACGGATCAGGCGAGCGGACAGCGCCTGACGCGCGGCACTACCTCGCAGGTGGCCGTCGACATGAAGAGCGGCGAAATGTGCTTCGTATCGCCGCCCATCCTGTTCGAGCGGCTTGGAGTCGAGCGCCCGGGAATCGAGCAATGAGGAGAGATCTCATGATGCTGCGACTCGCGCCGCTGCTGGCTCTGGTGTGGACGGTCTGCGTCCATGCCGCGGTCGATCCGTTCGCGCATCCGGCGACGGGCGAGGCCCTGTTGCGTTCGACGCTGGCCCGCCCCGCGGCGCAGCTGGTGAAGGCCCAGGTACTGAAGGGCCGCTTCACCCACAGCAAGCATCTGAGCGAGATCCCGCAGCCGCTGGTCGCCACCGGCGAGTTCGTCTTCGCCCGCGATCTCGGCGTCTACTGGCACACCCGGCAGCCGTTCGACTCGGTCGTTGTGCTCACGCCGCGCGGCATCGTGCAGCGGGACGAAGGCGCGCAGACGCTGCAGCTCTCGGCCGACGAGCAGCCGGCCGTGCGCGTGATCGCCAGCCTTTTCCTCGCGATGTTCACGCTCGATGTGACGAGCCTGAGCCGCAACTTCGATCTCTACGGGCTGAGCCAGGGCGAGCGCTGGATCATCGGACTCAAGCCGCGCGCGAGCGCCATCGCCAGCTTCTTCCGGCAGGCGACGGTCACGGGCTCGAACGATGTCGAGCAGGTGGTGCTGACGGACGCGCACGGCGATCGCACCGTGATCGATCTGTCCGCCATCGACTATGCCGATGCCGCAGCCGGCGCCGACGTGCGCGCGCTGTTTGCGCTGGCGAGGCCATGAGCGCCGCGCTGCCCGCGGCGATCCGTACGCGCTTCATCGCGTGGGGCGCGCTCATGCTCGCGCTGCTCGGCGTGTTCGCCTGGCGCGTGCTGCCGCACCTCAAGGTGGAGACGGACATCCTGGCGCTGCTGCCGCAGACGCAGCGCGACCGTGATATGGACGCGGCCCTGCAGGCGTTCTCTGCGGAACTCGCGCGCCGGCAGATTTTCCTGATCGGCAGCGACACGCTCGCCGATGCCCGCCTTGCCGCCACTGGTTTCGCGCGCGAGCTCGAAGCATCGGGTGTCTTCGAGAGCGTGCAACTCGAACTCGACGCCGATCTGCAGCAGCGCGCCGCCGTGTATCTCGCGCATCGAACCTTCCTGCTGTCGCCGCAGGATCGGCAGACGCTGGCCGACGGCAACACCGATTCGCTGCTGCAGCGCGCACTGCGCACCGCCTATACGCCTACCGGGCTCATGCAGCCGCTGGGCCTGGCGCAGGATCCGCTGGGATTCACCAATAATTTTCTGCGCGCACTGACGCCGGTCTCTGGCAAGGCGCGCCTCGAAGGATCGACGCTGGTCGTCGAGCACGAAGGACGTAGCTACGTGCTGGTGCTGACGGAGAACGAAGGCAGTCCCTTTGCTTCGTCGGTG
>CAZBKC010000571.1:0-2329 GCA_964492345.1 uncultured Steroidobacter sp.
CCAGAAGAAGAAGCCGGCGACGCCACGCTGGGCCTCGATGATGTCAGTGAGATTCAGCGAACCCGCGGCCATCACGACGCCGACCAGCGCGAATCCCATCGCGATTTCATAAGCCACCATCTGCGCGGCAGCACGCATCGCTCCCAGGAACGCGTATTTCGAGTTTGCAGCCCATCCCGCGAGAATCACCCCGTAAACACCTGCCGACGTCAGCGCGAGGACGTACAGCAACCCTGCGTTGATATTGGAAACGGCGAAGCCTGGCCACAGCGGTACGACTGCCCAGGTACACAGTGCCGGAATCAACGCCAGCAACGGCGCGAGAAGGAACAGGAACTTGTTCGACTTCTCCGGGATGACGATCTCTTTGACCAGCAGCTTCAGCACATCGGCGAACGGCTGCAGGATGCCGAACGGACCGACGCGATTCGGGCCGATGCGCGCCTGGATCGAACCGATCACTCGACGCTCGGCCAGGGTCAGGAATGCCATGATCAGGATGACGCTGATGAACAGGATCACGGCAACTACACCGTACCAGACGATGGCCTGAAGCCATTGCGGCAGGAACGACAGCAGGTCGGCAGCGATTTCAGGGATCATGCTTCGCCCTGCCCGCGCTGCGCTTCCCGGGTTTCCTGCAACGCCGGCGCGCGGCGCACGATCGCATCGACCTGGTAGAGCGGCACGTCACTCGTCGCCGATGGCGCGGCCAGCGCCAGCTTGGCCTGCAATGTGCGCGACGCCGCCTTCGGCGAGGCAGTACCCGCCTCGGCGACCTGCTTGCGCACTTCGTCGGCAACCTGGTCGCTGCTCACGTAGTCGAAACCCGGCAGATTCAGCAGATTGCCCAGCACACGCAGCACCTTCCACGCCGGCCGCGACTCGCCGATCGGCTTTGCCGCACCCGGAACGCCCTGCCAGCGGCCTTCGAGATTCACGTAGGTACCCGATGTCTCGGCGAACGTGCCGATCGGCAGGACCACATGCGCGTATTCCCTGGCTGTCGCATACGGTGACAACGCGACGACGAACTCTGCCGCCTTGAGCGCTTCGAGCGCAGCCGGCGAGGCGATGTCGTGCCGCGGTTCGATCGCGCCGAGAACGATGTATGCCTTGAGCCGCGCCGCGAACATGTCTGCGACATTGAGGCCGGGCGACTGAACGGCCCGCCCCCCCGTGGTTCGGCCGGGCAATACGCCCGCGAGATGCGCACCGACTGCGTTACCGCCTTCGGGAAGCAAGCCGAGCGTGGCACCGGTGAGTTCGGCAATCGCCGCAGCGACGAGTCGCAGGTCGGCAAAGGCCGGATCGCGCTGGGCAATCGCGCCCAACAGGATCAGCCGGCGTGGACCGTCGGCCAGTTGCTGCGCCACAGCCCGATGACCATCGGACGACTGTACGTTGGCAGTCAGCGCCGCAATCGACTCCGGTACGCTCCTGCCCGCATTTGCGGCAGCAGCCGCCGCGATCGCGACCAGGTGCTCGAACATGTGCAGGCCGTTCGATGCGAAATAGTTGGCGATCGGAAACAGGTATTCGTAACGCTGTGGGTTCACGAAAGAGATCTTCGCGCCCTTGCTGACGGCGGCCTTGCGGATGCGATGCGCAATCAGCGGCACGTCCTTGCGCAGGTTGGCGCCGATGACGAGGACTGCATTGGCCTGCTCAAGTTCGCCGATCGAACAACCGAGCGACGGAAACACCGGGTCGCTCGCTTCGTCACGAAAATCCGTGCGACGCAGCCGGTGGTCGAGGTTCGATGTGCCGAGACCGCGAGCGACTTTGGCAAGCAGATACAGCTCTTCGAGCGTTGAATTCGGCGAGGCGAGCGCACCCAGTTGCGCGCCACCGTGCTGTTTCGCGATCCGGCCGAGGCGGTCTGCCGTGATCGCCAGCGCCGTTTCCCAATCGGTTTCCTGCCACATGCCGCTTTCGCGAATCAGCGGCTTCTGCAGACGGTCGTCGCTGTACACGCCCTGGAAACTGAAACGGTCGCGATCGGCGATCCACGTTTCGTTCACATCCTCGTTCGGACGCGGCACGACACGCATGACCTTGCCGCGCAGGACGTGCGCATAGATGTTCGTGCCGACGCAGTCGTGCGGCGAAATCAGCGGATGCTGGGTCATTTCCCAGGCGCGCGCACGATAGCGATAGGGTTTGTTGTTGAGAGCACCGACCGGGCACAGATCGATGATGTTGGCCGACAGTTCGTGATCCACGCTCTTCTCGACAAACGTGCCGATCTCGGTGCTCTCGCCCCGGCCGACGGTGCCGAGTTCCTGGAAGCCCTGAATGTCCTGCGTGAAACGCACACAGCGCGTGC
>CAZBKC010000572.1:0-292 GCA_964492345.1 uncultured Steroidobacter sp.
GCGGCCCGCATCCACGGACAGGATCGACCATGCATTCGCCGCGCCGGTACGTTGCGCGCCCGCGGCGGACCAGCCGCGGGCTGCCCGATCGCTCGCAGCGGGCGCCGGTATCGGATCCCAGGACCAGACCTGTGCGCCACTGCGTGCGTCGAAGGCGCGCACGATGCCCCGCTCCAGTTCGACGCCGCGGTTGTCGCCGATGGCCGAGCCCGTGATGACGATGTCGCGATGGATGGCCGGTGGCGAGGTGACCAGGTACTCGCCGCGCTGGGTCATGCGCACGCCCTGGCTG
>CAZBKC010000572.1:302-2327 GCA_964492345.1 uncultured Steroidobacter sp.
CTGAGATCGACGGCGCCCCCCGTGCCGAAGTCGGTGCACGGACGTCCGGTAGTGCCGTCGATCGCGATCAGGCGCGCATCGAGTGTGCCGACGAAGATCCGGTGCGCACACGCTGCTGCGGGGTCGGCCTGGGTGTCGATCCACGACGACACGCCGCGCGAGGTGGCTTCCGCATAATGAAGGTCGCGCGGAATCATCGGGTCGTAACGCCAGCGCTCGCGCCCCGTCGCCGGATCGAGCGCGATGACGATGTCGGTGGGCGTGCTCAGGTAGAGAGATCCATGGGCGAGGATCGGCGTCGCCTCGAACGACAGCTTGCCGGCACGGGCGAAACCGGCGCCCATTTCGCCCGTGCGGTACGTCCAGGCGACCTCCAGCGTGTCGACGTTGTCCCGATCGATCTGTCGCAGCTCGGCATAGCGACTGCCGCCCGCATCGCCGCCATACCAGCGCCACTCGGCGTTTTCGTCGATGAGTTGCCGGTGAGGCGGCGCTGCCAGCGTTGGCAGGGCCAGCAATGCGAGAAGCACCAGGCGGCGGGCGGATGACATGCGATAGAGCGTAGAGCACGGTTCGGATGGGCGGTAGGAAAATCGAGGCGAGGCTGAATGATGCGTGCCTTCCTCCGCGAAGCGGGGGGACAGGATGGGGGCTGTATGAAAAGGCCAGTGCCGGTTGCATTGCCCCCTCCCTAGCCCTCCCCCGCTGCGCGGAGGAGGGGACAGGATGAAGATGCGATCGAAGAGACCGCGCAGCCGATGGGCTACTATCGCGCGGGATTTCCGCTGCGCGCCATGACAGAACCATGCAACGACCGATCGCATCGACTCTCCGCGCACTGATTCTTCTGCTGTTCGCCTGCGCCTCTGCCGCGACGCTGGCGGCCGAGACGGCGCGGCCGCGCGTCGGACTCGTACTCAGCGGCGGCGGCGCGAGAGGCGCGGCGCATGTCGGCGTTCTCAAGGTGCTCGATGAAATGCGCATTCCCATCGACGCCATCGCCGGCACGAGCATGGGCGCCGTCGTGGGCGGTCTGTACGCATCGGGCATGTCCGCGGCCGAGATCGAGAAGCTGACCGGGTCGGTCAACTGGCAGGATGCGTTTCAGGATCGTCCGCCGCGCGCCGAACTGGGATTCCGTCGCAAGCAGGACGACCGGAATTTCCTGGTGCGCTACTCGCTCGGCGTACGTAATGACGGATTCGTGCTGCCGCAGGGGCTGGTGCAGGGGCAGAAGTTCGAGCAGGTGCTGCGTAACGCCGCGTTGCCGGTCGCCGAGGTGCAGGACTTCGACCGGTTGCCGATTCCCTTCCGCGCCGTTGCCACCGATCTGGAATCGGGCGAAGCGGTGCTGATGAAGTCCGGCGATCTGGTGACTGCCATGCGTGCGAGCATGTCGGCGCCCGGCGTGTTTGCGCCGGTACAGCGCGAGGGTCGGTTGCTGGTCGACGGGGGACTGGTGCAGAACCTGCCGATCGATGCCGCGCGCGGGATGGGTGTCGATGTGCTGATCGTCGTCGACGTCAGCTTTCCGCTGTATTCGCGCGAACAGCTGGCCTCGCCGATCGAAGTCACGAACCAGGCGTTCGCGATCATGATCCGCTCGCGAACGCTGGCAGAAAGGCTGAAGCTGGCAAGCGCCGACATCGTCATCGATCCGCCGCTCGGCAGATTGACGTCCACCGACTTCACTCGCGTGCCGCAGGCGCTGCAGGCGGGCGAGCAGGCCACCCACGCGGCCAGTGCGCGATTGAGCGCGCTGGCGCTCGATGAAGCGCAGTACCGCGAGTATCTGGCCGCGCGCCAACCGCGCGCGACCGGCAGTCCGACGATCCAGTTCGTTCGCGCGGATTCGCGATCGCAGGACCACGCGCGCCTGGTCGATGCCACGATGAGCGATGTCGTGGGCAAGCCGCTGGATCCGGAATTGATGAAGCAGCAGCTGTCGTCGCTGTATGCGCTCGACCTGTTCGAGTCCATCGACTATTCGCTGGTGGAGGAGAACGGCGCGGCGGGGCTCGAAAT
>CAZBKC010000573.1:0-2322 GCA_964492345.1 uncultured Steroidobacter sp.
GTTCGCGGCACGGTCGGAAATGATCAGCGTGTTCGAGCTCTGATGCGCCACGAAATGCGCACCCTGCGGCAATAGCGGACGCAGCGCAGGGACCAGGTTCGCGGCATTCACGTTCTTGACCTGGATGACCTGGGTGACGATCTCGTCCGACGAGGAGCTGACCTGATTCGGCAGATCGTTGCCCGGCATCCATCGCGAATTCTGGGCCGGCACGATCTTCACCACGTTGCCGGAGGGCACGGCCACGAAATCATGAACCTGCAGTACCGACAGGAACGCGTTATAGAACGCATCGGCGCTCATCGGCGTCGAGGAAAGAATGGTGACCTGCGCGCGCACACGCGGATCGATGATGAACGTCTTGCCGGTGATGGACTGTACTGCCTGAACGACCAGCGCGAGATCGGCATCCTTGAAGTTCGGCGTGATGGTTTGCGCCTGCTGCGTCTGTCCTGACGACCACGTGAGGGTGAGGGCCAGCGCACAGAGCAGGGGGCCTGTCCTCCGCGAGGTGCGCGCCGAATCCCGGCGCGTCTTCGGTGATGTTGTCATTGCAATCGCCATGCACAGTCCTTGGTCACTGCTGCGCTCATTGTGATTCCGGCCCGTCGTTCCCGGGCACGAGGGGCTGCGGCTGCATGCCTCGTCCCGCAGGAGGGTTCTGCGCGCCATTCTGCGGTGCCGGGGCTTCGGGCAGCATCACCTGAGCCGTGTTCAGGGTCAGATCCTGAGATTGCCCGTTGCGCTCGACGGTGACTGTGACGCGATCGGACGATCCCATGGTGTTGAAGATTTCCATGCCGCGCTGCGGGTCATCGAGGGACGTGCCATTGATGGCCAGTATCAGATCGCCGGGTTGCAGGCCCAGCCGCGCGAACTGCTGACGATTGCGGCCCGGATACACGCGATAACCGCGTTGCACGCCGTTTGCGAAGACCGGCTGCGGTCTCACGATCTCTGCGAATGCGCCCGGATTGGTCTCGGCGATGCGCCGCAGGTTCTCCTGGAACTGCGACTGGGGGCGCGCCGGCGGGGGCGCTGCCCGCGACATCCGTACGCCAGCCAGGCTTTGAGTCGGCAGTGCGAGCGCTTCCAATGTCCCGCCCCGATCCAGAATGACGCGATCCGGATACACGGCATGCAGCCTGGTGCCGGGGCGCACGGCTTCGCCGACCGAGAACACATTCGCGGCGGCAGCCGTTTCGCCGATGATCGCCAGGCCCTTGGCCGGGTCGTTGGTGGCGAAGACGGCCGACAGCAGCAGATTCATCTGGGTCGGCGCAGCATTCGCTGCATCCACCGGCGCCGCCGCTTCCTCCCGCCCGAACAGGTTGGCGTCGGCGATCTTCTGAACATCGGGACCGCGCGATGCCGCGGCAGCGGTGGTGACCGTCGGTGCCGGAAGCGGAATCGCGACCGGTTTCCTGCGGTCGAGGAGCAGCCACGTGAGCTGCACCAGTTGCCACGCGATCGCGATCACGAGGATGACAGTCAGCGCCTGCGGCAGCGTACGCGACGCGCGATCCAGCCACTGCTGTGGCGTCAGTTGTTCGAGTGCGCGCAGGCTGGATGGAATCGGCATTCGGGTGTCAGTCGTCGTTCCGGCGTCGTTGTAATCATTGCCGTGTGCGATACCCTGCCACGGCGCGCCATCATACGAAGTCGCAGTAGGGTGTCACAAGAGATTGTTCTCATTGATGAAAACACGGTCCGGAGCGTATGTGTTTTGCGTCACTGCCGAATCCGGCGGGCAGGCTATCCGCTGTGTGTGTCGATTTCATGGTGCGTCGCAGGCGAGTCGTTGCGCAGCAACGGACAGTCAGGCAGGCAATGCCTGAATTCGCATCGAGGCAATGATCGATTCCACGCCGATCGTCGCGAACCTCATGACCCGTTTTCGCGTGCAGGAACCGTGACTTAGTTGCGCGTCGTGCTGCCTTGTAATGTCCCACATTCCCCCCTATAAAGAGTGCGAACCGTTTTCGGTCGACGAACATTCCAGTTACGCGGCGACGATGTCGGAAGAGCGCACACAGCACGAACGCGGATTGGTCACAGAGGAGGCCGAACCGCGCCTCAAGCGACCGCCGCTGTTCCGGGTCGTTCTGCTGAATGACGACTACACGCCGATGGAGTTCGTCGTCGACGTGCTCGAGAGTTTTTTCGGCATGGATCGCACCACCGCCACCCGCGTGATGCTCGAAGTGCATACCCGGGGCAAGGGTGTTTGCGGAGTGTTCACCTTCGAGATCGCCGAAACGAAGGTTGCACAGGTCACTACGTATTCCCAGCAGCACCAACATCCGTTGTTGTGCACGATGG
>CAZBKC010000574.1:0-2316 GCA_964492345.1 uncultured Steroidobacter sp.
TGTCAGATCGCACGCTCATATTCTCTTCGCGATGTATCCCGCCCAACGCTATTGCAGAATTTCCTCGGTTGAGGACCACTCGATTTCCTGGATTGGGGACCACCTGATTTCCTGAGTTCAGGACCACCCGATTTCCTCGGTTGGGGACCACCTGGCGGAGCGCTTTTCACTGCGCCCGCCGGCGCTGGAGTGCCCCAGCCATGTCGATATCCGATCCGACCGACCTCTCGTTTGCACCTGACCACCTGGGCCCGGCGCCCGCCGCTACCGTTGTGACCTGTAGTCACGATGGAGAAGACGGCATGGGTTCACGCAGCCTGACGGCGGGGCGATATGAGGAGATCCGCAGGCGCCTGGCCGAAGGCCGGGGCTTGCGCGAGATCGCCCGGGCGCTGGGCTGTTCGCGCGATACGGTGCGCGAGGTGCGCGATGGCCGGCCCTCGCCCGACGCACCCAAGCCGCTCGCCGATCCACTGTGGATGCTGCAGCTGAACTGGCCGGCGATCATTCACGATCTGGGGCTGGGTCATCCGCTGAAGTTCATCTGGGAGGAGAAGGCACAGCAGCTCACGACCTACTCGAATTTCTGGAAGCAGTTCTACCGCAAGTTCCCGCAGTACCGACAAGCGTCGGTCACGGCGCGCGAGTTCGAGCCCGGTGAGCGCGTCGAAGTCGACTACGCCGGTGATGCGCTGGAATGGATCGAACTCAAGACTGGCGAGATCCGCAAAGCCTTCATCTTTGTCGCCGCTTTGGGCTTCAGTCAGTTGCTGTTTGCCTGGGCGGCCGAGGACATGAAGAGCCGCAACTGGCTCGGCGCTCATCGACGCATGTTCACTTTCTTCGGTGGCGCCACGCATGTCACGGTGCCCGATTGCTTGAAGCAGGGTGTGCTCAAGTGTCATCTCTACGATCCGGACTTAAACCCCGGCTATGCACAACTGGCGAGCCATTTTGCGACCGCCGTGGTGCCAGCGCGTCCGAATCATCCGAAGGATAAGGCGAAGACTTCATAGTGCTTCCTGTTTGAATGGTCGTGCGTTGATCAATACCGGCGGTTTAGGCTTACGTCCTCCCTGACCTTTTTGAATCACCAAGGAATCGACGGGCTCGTATAGGCAGCGGACGTTGTTATCGTAGCGTCGCCGGCGCAGAAGGCCCTGCCGGCCCCATTGATGGATGGTGGTGATTGACACGCCGAATCGCTTGGCAAGATCTTCGGCGCGAACAAGTCCCTGCTCCAGAAGTCGTTGGCAGCCACCTTTGAGCTTGTAGGCACATCGGACACTGATGACTTTTTTGGCGTTGAACGGCTGTTGCTGCCAATTGCGGTAACCCAGCGCGTTGAGAGCCTCGGCGGCTTGTTGGTCCGTATGTGTCTCCAGTAGCCGATCAAGAGCTGCGATGACCTCCGGCTTAGTCTTGCGAATGACCGCCATCGGCACCGGCCGCGGTACAGTCAGTGAAGTAGTTCGACCGCCGCGAAAACGCACATGGATCGAGATGTGTTCGGCTCGGAGTAACGTAACGTCCTCGATGAGCAATGCGACCATGCGTTTGCGCTCAAGTGGCGCTGTACGCTCGTCGTTCCATACGCGCGGGAAGTCAGCAGAGAGCGCAAGGATCCGCGAGCGTGCGTCGTCACTGAGCAATCCCTGATCGGCCTTGCGTTGGCGCTCGTGCTCTTGCTGAAGCGAATCAAGCGTGCGAAGGCGTGCGTTCCAGTCGGCCTCAAGCGAATCGGCCACGAGACGATTATCGGGATCGACTTTAAGGTACCGACGCCGTGCAAGCTCCGCATCGTAGCGCGCCCGCTCGAGTTGCGATTCGCGGAGTTGGTCGGCCTGTTGGATGCGACTGGCAATCTCATCATGCACGGCGAGGGCGACTTCGAGCGCAGCAGGCGCAACCGTCTCGAGGAGTAACGTGCTGATGGTCGCATCGATGTCACGGCCACGGATCGACTGGCACGTGGTGCCCGCGCGACGAACGGCTTCCTCCATGCAGACGTAGTACGGAGCCAGGGTGGTGCGCATCTTTTGATAACGGACTCGCATGCGAGCGCCACAACGCCCGCAGATCAGTCGGCCCTGCAGCAATGCCGAACCCTCGCGAGGCGCGCGACCACGTCCGGTCGGGCTCCAACCGGCGACGTTGTCGCGCAGTGTCTGCTCGTTGCGTTCGAACTCATCCCAACGGATGTAACCGGGGTGAGCATCGCGAATCAGCACTTGCCAGTTCTCGCGCGCAACCTTGTGTTGAGTCGTTGACTTCAAATCGGCCTTGCGCACTCCCCGCGTGCGGCCATACACGTAC
>CAZBKC010000575.1:0-2316 GCA_964492345.1 uncultured Steroidobacter sp.
CTCCGAAAAGAGGCCGGCTAAAGCCGGCCCCACAGCCCCCCACCCCAACCCTCCCCCGCTTCGCGGAGGAGGGGGTGAAGAGGTTCCCTATTTCAGAAGTCAGTTCCTCCATGTCCGACACGAACTGGGCCGGTCCTCTGCAGGGAATCCGCGTCCTCGATTTCACCCGCGTCCTTGCAGGTCCATCCGCCGCGCTCGCGCTGGCGGATCTCGGTGCGGAAGTACTGAAGATCGAGCCACCGCAGACCGGCGATGAGACCCGCATGTTTCCGCCGCTGCGCGATGGCGAGAGTCACTACTTCCTCAGCATCAACCGCGGCAAGAAGAGCATCGTCGTCGATCTCAAGACGGCAGCGGGTGTCGCATTGGTGCGGGACCTCGCCGCGAAATGCGACATCCTCGTCGAGAACTATCGTCCCGGCGTGATGGATCGTCTCGGCCTCGGCTACGAGACGTTGTCGGCCATCAACCCGCGGCTCATCTACTGCGCGATTTCTGGCTACGGCATGACCGGGCCGCTGCGCGATCGCCCGTCGTTCGACATCGTGCTGCAGGCGATGTCGGGTGCGTTGAGCGTCAATGGCGAGCCGGGTCGACCGCCGACCAAACTCGGTATACCGCTCGGCGATCTGGTCGGCGGCATCAATGGACCCATCGGCATTCTTGCCGCGCTCTACGAGCGCAGCGTGACCGGTCGCGGGCGCCTGATCGATGTCAGCCTGATGGACGGGCTGATCAACATGCTGGGTTACCTGGCGCAGCTCGCGTTCTTCACCGGCAACGATCCGAAGCCGCAGGGCTCGGAGCATCCCAACCTCGTTCCCTACGGCATTTTCCCGGCGAGCGATGGATCGATGGTTGTCGCGTGCCTGATGAACAGCTTCTGGGAGCGCATCTGCCAGGCACTTTGTATGCAGGACTGGATCCAGGATCCGCGGTTCGACACCATCGAGAAGCGGCGCGACAATCGCACGCTGGTGAACGAGAGAATCTCCGCGATCACGAACCGGAAGACCGTGCAGGAACTCGTCGACATCTTCACGCAGCACCAGGTGCCGCATGCGCCGATCCTGGGAATCCAGGCCGCGCTGTCGCAGCCGCAGGCCGTGGCGCGCGAGATGGTCGTCGAGACGGAGCATCCGGTGCTGGGCAGGGTTCCGATCGTGAATCGCCCCATCAAGTTTGCGGGCGATCGACAGCCGGTGCCCGCAGCGCCGCCTGTGCTGGGTCAGCACACTGATGAGATCCTGCGTGACGTGCTCGGTCTGTCGCCGGATCAGATTCGACAATTGCGAACGGCCAAAGTCGTTGCCTGATCGATCACCTGCGCTTCAACTTCGAGATGACCAAGAGCGGCGCGGGCAAGTAAGTACACGCAGGAGCTTTCAGAGAGTGTCTACCATTCAGTCCAGGCTGGAAGTCCGCAGCGCCGAGTTCGGTGCGAACACCACGGCCATGCGCGATCTGGTCGCGGACCTGCGGGCCAGAGTCGCCGAGGTGATGCAGGGCGGCGGCGAAGCGGCGCGTGCCAGGCACACGGCGCGCGGCAAGCTGCTGCCGCGCGAACGCATTCGCCAGTTGCTCGATCCAGGCTCGCCTTTCCTCGAGCTGTCGCAGATGGCGGCGTACAAGGTGTACGAGGATGCCGTGCCGTCGGCCGGCGTCATCACCGGCATCGGTCGGGTGTCCGGTCAGGAGTGCATCATCGTTGCGAACGACGCGACGGTCAAAGGCGGCACCTACTATCCGCTCACAGTGAAGAAGCATCTGCGCGCGCAGGAAATCGCCGCCCAGAACCGTCTGCCCTGCATCTATCTCGTCGACAGCGGCGGTGCGTTCCTGCCGGCGCAGGACGACGTATTCCCGGATCGCGATCACTTCGGTCGCATCTTCTTCAATCAGGCCAACCTGTCCGCGGCGGGTATTCCGCAGATCGCGGTCGTGATGGGCAGCTGTACCGCGGGCGGTGCGTATGTGCCCGCGATGTCCGATGAAGCGGTGATCGTCCGCAATCAGGGCACCATCTTTCTCGGCGGTCCGCCGCTCGTGCGCGCAGCGACCGGCGAAATCGTCTCTGCCGAAGATCTCGGCGGCGCCGACGTGCATTCGCGCGTCTCCGGCGTCACCGATCACTACGCCATGGACGATCCGCATGCGCTCGCCATCACGCGACGCATCGTCGGCAATCTCAATCGCACCAAGCACATTTCATTGCAGACCACGCAGCCGGAAGAGCCGTTGTATCCGGCCGAAGAGCTCTACGGAATCATTCCGGTCGATTCGCGCAAACCCTTCGATGTGCGCGAAGTGATCGCA
>CAZBKC010000576.1:0-2313 GCA_964492345.1 uncultured Steroidobacter sp.
TCGAGATCAATCGCAGCAACAATGTCTACATGGCGTGGGGATCGTTCCTGCGCACATCGCTGCATCGATGGGCGAAGGAGACCAGCGCCCGCGGGCTCGGACTCAATACGCATGTGAGTTTCATCCACAGCAAGTTCCTGCTGGTCGATCCCCTGAGCGACGATCCCATCGTCGTCACCGGCTCGGCGAATTTCAGCCAGGCATCGGAGAACGAGAACGATGAGAACATGCTGATCATCCGCGGCCACGCCCGCGTCGCCGATATCTACTACACCGAGTTCAATCGCCTGTTCAATCACTACTACTTCCGCTCGGTGGTCGAGTCGCTGCAGCAGGAGCAGGCGGAAGGCGCGAACAGCGATGCAATGCAGGCGAGCATATTCCTCGATGAAACTGATGGATGGCTGAAGAAGTACAAGCGCGGTACGTTCCGCTACAAGCGCGTGCGGGTTGCGGCGGGGATGCGGGGGTTCAAGAGTCAGAAGTAGCCGGTGATGCGCTTGCGGGGAAAATCACTCCCACTTCATGCTCAGTTTCCGATCTGACTGTGCGCAGTCCCGCAGATACAGATTGATCAGGTTCTGATACGGAATGCCGTTCTTCTCGGCCAGCGCGCGGAAATAGTCGATCGTGTCCTCGTCGAGCCTGATCGTGAGCTGCTTCTTCGGCTTGCGCAGATAGGGGTTCGTCACTGATTTGGAGAAGTCGTAGCGTTTCTTCATGGCGACCACCAGCGGTACTGACGTTGCTCCTCTCGATCGGCCTTGCGAGCGGAGATGATGCGTATGACCGAGTCGTCTTCCCGGTAACAGTGGCATACGACCAGAATTCTGAGCGATGCGCTCACACCGAGGAGTACGAAGCGATCTTCTTCCTCCGAGTGCTCAGGGTCGGAGATGACTCGGGCACTCTCGTCAAGAAACGCGCTGCGGGCCTCCTCGAATGAAACGCCGTGCTTCCTCCGGTTTGCACGATTCTTCCTTTCGTCCCATTCGAATACCAGATCCTTCATGGCCCGGACATCGTAACTACACTGTAGCTACAAGTCCAGCGACTGAATTCAGCACATGTTCGGGCTGCTCGGGACGGATGTTTGCGTGTCAGGTGGGCGAATCCGGAAAACCGCGGCAGATCATCCGCGATGGTTTCCCACTCCGCCTTGGAGGCCACGAAGATGTGATACGTGTTGTCGCAGCGGAAGGGTGTCTCGACGGTACCCAGGCGCAGTCGCACGACGCCCGGCAAGTCGTCCCGCGCGCTGTAGACCGGGCTGCCGCAGTTCGAGCAGAACACCCGCGCCCTGCAGGGCACCGCCCGGAATTCCTTCAGCAGTTCGCGTCCCTTGACGATCCTGAGTCTCGAAGCATCGAGCGGACTGACGGCGGCGTACGCCGATCCCTGCGTCTTGCGGCACATCGAGCAGTGACACAGCGAGACCTCCGCGATCTCGCCGGCATATTCGTAGCGAATGCCGCCGCAGAGACACGCGCCAGCACACGGTAAGAACCGCCCGAGCAATTTCATTTTTGTGCTCTTTTGTGCTCATTTGTGTACTGGCCTTGCTCTTTTATGCGGTCCTTTGCGGCCTCTTCGTTCTTCAGTTCGTCGCCTGTGACGCAGAAGCTCGCCGGCGTGAAACATCGATATGCGAGTGATACAGCCGCAGCGCCAGCGCCCGCGCGATCTTCCGCGGCAGGAAGCGGATGTGGATGCGATCGCTCATCGCACCGCCGCCGGCCGTATCCACCGACACATTCGCCATCCGGTGACGTCGGTCGAAGGGCGAGGCCGTGAGTTGCACCGACTGCAGGCGATTGCGGGGCGCCACGATCAGCCGCCGGGTCAGCCAGCCGTAGCGGAACAGGATGGCGTCTGGAGTCAGCGCCCAGCGCGTATGTTTCACATACAGACTGGCGCGCCACCAGCCGAGCAACGACGCGGCGATGAGGAAGGCTGCGATCCAGCGTGCGTCCGGTTTGAACGGGGCTTCCGGCAGCAGGTACAGGCCGATCGTCGCGGCCGTTGCCACGAACACCGCGAAGTAGACGCTCTGGCGGAAAAGCCGCAGGCGCGCGCGCGGCGCCAGCGGCTGCCAGTCCGGTTCGGTCGTGAAGTCGACGTCCGGCAATGCCGTCGCCAGCAGCGCTCTCGCCTGCGCCGGCGTGCAGATCGGCGCGAGCCAGCGCGTCCGCACCTGCGACTGCTGCTTGCCTTCCTGGGATGGGCTGCTGTCTCCCGCAAGGTCGACGCGCAGCGACACGCGACCGAACAGCCGGTGCAGCAGCGACTGCGTCTGATGCACGGACTGGATGC
>CAZBKC010000577.1:0-2312 GCA_964492345.1 uncultured Steroidobacter sp.
TCTGCATGAATGACCCGTCGTGAACAGTGAATCCCCCGGATCGACGTTACCGCTCGTGACGACGCGCCGCAAACGAGCCGTGGAGGATTCAACCGATTTCTCGGAGTCAATCCCATGAATTCGTATTCACTCACTCTGGTGCATCAGCCGCCCGCGAGCGTACGGTTTCAGTGCGCGGATTCGCATTCCGGACTCCGGAATGGTCCGCGGCACCACGCAGCAATGCATCCGATTGCGCCAGTGCGATCGCAAAGTCGAGTCTCTACAATCGCCGCTCGCTTTCCGATCGCTGTCGATTCAACCAGGAGTCACCGGCCTTGAACGCCCTGCACGAACGAGTCCGAACCGTCACGACCAGGATTCGTGAACGCAGCGCGGGCACGCGCGCCGACTACCTGGCGCGCACGAACGAGGCACACAGCCGCAACGCGACGCGCGCCGGACTCTCCTGCACGAACCTCGCCCATGGCTTCGCCGCCTCGGATGCGACCGACAGGGAAGCGCTCAAGCAGATGCGCTGGCCAAACCTGGCCATCGTGTCCTCCTACAACGACATGCTGTCGGCGCATCAACCGCTCGAGCGCTATCCGCAACTGCTCAAGCTCGCAGCACGCGAGGCCGGTGCAGTAGCCCAGTTCGCCGGCGGCGTGCCAGCCATGTGCGATGGCGTGACGCAGGGACAGCCAGGCATGGAACTGTCGCTGTTCAGCCGCGATGTGATTGCGATGTCCACTGCCATCGCGCTCTCGCACAACATGTTCGACGCGACGCTGTGTCTGGGCGTGTGCGACAAGATCGTTCCCGGCCTGTTGATGGGCGCCCTGACATTCGGCCATCTGCCGACGGTGTTCGTGCCCGCCGGCCCGATGCCGTCGGGTATTCCGAACAAGGAAAAGGCACGCATCCGGCAGTTGTTTGCGGAGGGCAGGGTCGGACGCGATGCCTTGCTCGAATCCGAAGCCCAGAGTTATCACTCGGCCGGCACCTGCACGTTCTACGGCACAGCCAACAGCAACCAGATGCTGATGGAAGTGATGGGTCTGCATCTGCCCGGCGCTGCATTCGTTCCGCCCAACACGCCGCTGCGCGACGCGCTGACGAGCGCAGCGGCGACTCGTGCGGCCCGCATGACAGCGCTCGGCGAGACCTGGCTGCCGCTGGCGAAGACCATCGACGAACGCACCATCGTCAATGCGATCGTCGGACTGCTGGCCACGGGCGGATCCACCAATCACACATTGCACCTGGTTGCGATGGCCCGCGCCGCCAGCATCGTCATCAACTGGGATGACTTCAGCGAACTCTCCGATGTCGTGCCGCTGCTGACGCGTATCTATCCGAACGGCAGCGCCGACGTGAATCACTTCCACGCGGCCGGCGGCATGGGTTTCCTGATTCGCGAGCTGCTGTCAGCAGGTCTCATGCATGGCGACACAACGACGATCATGGGAACCGGTCTCGCTGCCCATACCCAGGAGCCCTGGCTGTCGCCCGACGGACTGGCGTGGCGCGATGCACCTGCGGTCAGTGGCGACACGGAAGTGCTGCGCCCGGTGACCCATCCATTCGGCAGCGACGGCGGATTGAAACTGCTCCAGGGCAATCTCGGGCGCGCGGTGATCAAGACCTCGGCAGTGCAAGCGCATCATCGCGTCGTCGAGGCGCCCGCCGCCGTGTTCGAAGACCAGGCCGATGTCATGAAAGCATTCAAGTCCGGTGCATTGGACCGGGACTGCGTCGTCGTCGTGCGCTACCAGGGCCCGCGCGCCAATGGCATGCCCGAGCTGCATCAGCTCACGCCGGCGTTGACGTCATTGCAGGGCAGGGGCTTCAAGGTGGCGCTCGTCACCGACGGACGGATGTCCGGCGCGTCCGGTGCGGTGCCTGCAGCCATTCATCTGACACCGGAGTCTCTGGGCGGCGGCCCGCTGGCCCGTGTGCAGGACGGAGACGTCATTACGCTCGACAGCTACACGGGCATTCTCGAAGCACGCGTCGATGCAGACACATTCTCGAAGCGTTCCATCAATGTCCCCGACCTGAGCCACAACCAGCACGGTGTCGGCCGCGAATTGTTCGCTACCTTCCGCGCCGCCGCCGGCGATGCGGAGATGGGGGCGATGGGGAGCATGGGGAAGGAAGCGGATAGCGGATAGACGCGCAGGACGCGCTCTACATCTACTCTCTGCTACCCTGCATTCTGTTTCTTGCCATCCGCCATCCGCCATCCGCTTCTTCTTATGCTCATCCGCACCACACTCGCCCTCGCTCCCGTCATTCCCGTCATCGTCATCGAAAAACTCGAGCACGCG
>CAZBKC010000578.1:0-2300 GCA_964492345.1 uncultured Steroidobacter sp.
TCACCGGCGGCCAGCGCATCGACCTGTTCGGTGCGCAGGTCCACGAACTGCCGCTGATCTGGAAGGAGCTCATCGCTGCCGGCTTCGAAACGGGCCAGGCCTACGGCAAGTCCGTGCGCACGGTGAAGTCCTGCGTCGGCTCGACCTGGTGCCGCTACGGCGTGCAGGACAGTGTCGGCTTCGCCATCGACATCGAGAACCGCTACAAGGGCCTGCGTTCGCCGCACAAACTCAAATTCGCCGTCTCGGGCTGCACGCGCGAGTGTGCCGAAGCACAGAGCAAGGACGTCGGCGTCATCGCGACGGAAAAAGGCTGGAACCTGTACGTGTGCGGCAACGGTGGCATGAAGCCGCGGCACGCCGACCTGCTTGCCTCCGACCTCGATTCGGCCACGCTGGTCCGCTACATCGACCGCTTCCTGATGTTCTACATCCGTACCGCCGATCGCCTGCAGCGCACCTCGGTCTGGCTGGACAACCTCGAAGGCGGGCTCGACTACCTGAAGCAGGTGGTGATCGACGACAAGCTCGGCATCGCCGCCGATCTCGAGACCGACATGGCTCACGTCGTTGCCACCTACGAATGCGAGTGGAAGAAGGCCGTAGAGGATCCGCAGGCGCTCAAGCGCTTCCGCCACTTCGTCAACAGCGACAGCGCCGACAGGAACGTCGTGTTCATCCAGGAACGCGGACAGATCCGGCCCGCGACGGCCGACGAACGTCGCGAGCGTCAGAAGGAGGCCGTATGAAGACCGCACCGAGCTGGAAGTTCGTCTGCGAACTCGATGACATCCTCCCCGGGGCAGGCGTGGCGGCGCTGATCGACGATCGCCAGATCGCCATCTTCCGCAATGGCGATGCGGTGTACGCGCTCGACAACTATGATCCGAACAGCGAAGCCAACGTGCTGTCGCGCGGCCTGGTCGGGGACATCCAGGGCGATCTCGTCGTTGCCTCGCCGATCTACAAGCATCACTTCAGCCTGATCACGGGCCGCTGCATCGAAGATCCCGACATGTCGGTGCTCGCGTATCCGGCGCGTGTCACGGACGGACACGTCTGGGTCCGCAGCACGCCGCTGCGTCCCGTGGCACGCACGCGCCATCTGGTGGTCGTCGGCAACGGCATGGCGGGCATGCGCGTGGTCGAGGACCTGCTGCAGATCGCGCCGAATGCCTATCGCGTCACCGTGTTCGGCGCCGAGCCGCATCCGAACTACAACCGCATCCTGCTGTCGCCGGTGCTCGCCGGCGAACAGACGCTGCAGGAGATCGTACTCAACGACCTCGACTGGTACCGGCGGAACGGCATCACCCTGCACCTCGGCAACAGAATCACCGCCATCGACCGCATCAAACGCATCGTCCATGCCGGGGACGGCACGACCGCGGAGTACGACCGCCTGCTGCTGGCGACGGGATCGAAGCCGGTACTGCTGCCGATTCCCGGCATGAACCTGCCCGGCGTGCTGACCTACCGCGACATCGCCGACACCGAGGGCATGATCGACGCGGCCGCGCGGCACAAAAACGCCGTCGTCATCGGCGGCGGCCTGCTCGGCCTCGAAGCCGCCAACGGCCTGAGGCAGCGCGGCATGGACGTCACCGTGGTCCACCTCGGCGAATGGCTGATGGAGCGCCAACTCGACCACACGGCCTCCGGGCTGCTGCAGCAATCGCTGGAGCGGAAGGGCCTCAAATTCCGCCTGGCCACGCAGACCGCGGAACTGGTCGCCGGCGAATCGGGCCGCGTCGCCGCCGTCCGCTTCGGGGACGGCGGCAGCATCGCGGCCGATCTCGTCGTGGTCGCCGCCGGCATCCGCCCCAACGTCGAGCTCGCCGAAAAAGCCGGCCTGCACTGCTCGCCGGCGAGGCCCGGCGGCATCGTCGTCAGCGACACCCTGCAGACCCACGATCCGCGCATCTACGCCGTCGGCGAATGCGCCAGCCACCGCGGCGCCACCTACGGCCTCGTCGCCCCGCTGTTCGACATGGCGGCGGTCTGCGCCAACCACCTCGCCTTCCACGGCATCGGCCGCTACACCGGCTCGCAGATCTCGACCAGGCTCAAGGTCACCGGCATCGACCTGTTCAGCGCCGGCGACTTCCGCGGCGGCGACGGCTGCGAGGACATCACGCTGTCGGACCCGGTCCGCGGCATCTACAAGAAACTGGTGATCCGCGACGACAGGCTGGTCGGCAGCGTGCTCTACGGCGACACCGCCGACGGCGCGTATTACTTCAGCCTGCTGCGCGAAGGCCGCAAGGTCGGCGACCTCCGCGACCGGCTGATGTTCGGCG
>CAZBKC010000579.1:0-2300 GCA_964492345.1 uncultured Steroidobacter sp.
TCGCGGTTACCCCCAAGCTTGCTATCTCAGGACCTGCATCGGGCAGCTCGATCAACAGCTCGCGAGGTACGGTCGATCCGGCGGAAACGGTGGCCGTGATGCATGCGGGCAGGCCACATGCCATGGCCTCCTGCACGACCAGAGGGAAGCCTTCTCCCTCGCTGGGCAGGACTAGAAGATCCGCGGCGCGGTAATAGTTGATCAGCTCCTTTTGCGGAATCGGCGCACGGACCGAAACGTTGGGCAGCCGCCACTCCGCCGGCCGCTCCGATCCTTGGCCGATGACGCACCACTGCCAGTCGGGTCGGGCGGCAGCCATGTCGCGCACGATGTGCAGCCGCTTCTTCGGGACGAATCGCCCGACGAACAGCAGCAGCGGGCGATCCGTATCGAACCCGAGCCGCTTTCTCAGTTCGACCGCAGGCTCGGCGGCTGGGCGGAACACATCAACGTCAACGCCGTTCGAAACGTAGTAGAAGCTGGCGAGATTTCCAGCGATCGATGAGAAGTATTGCTGCACTGCCGGGCTGATGAATGCAACGGCGTCCGCCCGGCCGAGTACGAAGCGGGCGGCGATGCGGTTGGCCAGCGCCAGCGCCCATCGAAGTGGCGCACGCAACGGAACAGCTCCGATGTGCTGCGTCACAACGAGGCGCTTGCCGTACCGCTTTGCAAGCGCCGCAGCGGCCAGACTGCCAATGTAGATCCCATCGTGCACATGAACCGCGTCGGCTGCGTGAACCAGCCGCGCGAGGCGGAGCAGCGATGGGACCGTCCACAGGGGATAGGGAAACCCGGTCATCCGCTCGACAACGTTGAACGACTTCATCGGTTCTGAGCGAAAGGTCACCTGATCGGGGGGCAAGTCGGTATCGCTGGCACACCAGACGATTGAGGCGGCGTCGGCTTCTCCGATGCGCCGTGCTAGTTGTTCTGCCACTCTCTCGACGCCACCGCCGTGCGCGGGGTAGTAGTGAGTGACGAGGACTATCCTCAAGCTCATGCGCAGAATGGGACAGTCGACAAGTCAGCCTCGCTTCTCACTTCAAAGCATCCGCTCCGCGGTAGTAGCCAATCATGTCCCTTGCAGTGAGGCTGAAAGCCTCCGATCGTTGCCCGACGAAGTAGTAACCCCCAGCGGCATCGAGCGCTGCCGTACGTCGCGCGAGGATCAAGTCGAGACAAGTCAGCCATCCGAACAGGATACGGTTCACCGCCTTCACAACTCGGCGCCAGCCGACTGACGATGTCCACGAAAGCAGGAAGTATTCGACGCTCCACACAAGGACACTGGCGGGACCCGTGGCAATACCGCTATCGACCTCGGCGAAGCGGCGGAATAACCAGCGGTGGCCCGATCTGGTGAATCGGGTGAAGTCGTACTCGCCCATGTGAACCTGCTGCATGAACGGTGTCGCGGCATAGATCATTCCGTCGGCCCGCAGCACGCGGTGGATCTCATCGACGCAGCGTTGGGGCTCGAGCACGTGTTCCAGAACTGCCACGCAAATCACAAGATCGAACTGCTGATCACCGAATGGCAGGTCGGACGCATCGCAGACCAGCTTCGCACGGCCCGCGAGCGAGACATCGGTCTCCAGTAATTCAACGCCGTCGACTCCGGTCAAGTCGCCATACCCGGCCGTGCCGTCACCGCTGCCCACCACGAGCACACGGCGGCGGTTGGCAGGACGCTCGCGAAGCCTCCTCGCCAGCAATTGGTAGCAGGGTCCCGTGGAGAGGTCGCGACTTGGCGAGGGCAGCCACCTGCCGATCTGCATTGCAATTGGCGACGGCTCCTTGAACGTAGTACGCGCCTGTGGCTTAAAGTCCGCAACATGAAAAACGCTGCGTTCCACGTTCAGAAGTATCGGTACGCCGTCGATACAGGGGAACCCATGGTCCCTGGCTGCGCAGCGAAAGCCACGATCCTCCAGCAGCAGCGGCGAACTGCAAACTGGACAACGTAGGCGGATGGACGGTTCATTCGCGTCTAGAAAGCGTGCACCCATTGCGGGCCAGATGATGACACGCGGCCACCGGGCGCAGCACAGCTAGTTGGCCCGGAATTGATGAGCAGATTGGGCGATGCACCACACTTCTAATGCTTAGGCCAAATAGGCTAAGCGCGAAGTCGGGGGCTCCAGGTGGCGCGACGATCGCGGCACCGCCGGGCGGTACACCCGGGCTTCGAGCTCTTCGTCGCTGAGGGTCTGGGCCAGCACCCAGTCGATGCCGGCCACGCGCGCCATGCTGACGATGGCACCAACGGTGGTCTTGGAGATGCCCAGCACGCGCGC
>CAZBKC010000580.1:0-2296 GCA_964492345.1 uncultured Steroidobacter sp.
TCATGCTTCAGTACAGCATCTATTCCGTGATTTCTCCCGAAGGCTGCGCCGGCATTCTCTGGCGTAGTGCCGACAAGAAGGATCTGGCGGCCGAGGCGATGGGCGTCAGCGCCGAACGCATCGCCAAGCTCGGCGTCGTAGACGAAGTCATCAAGGAACCGCTTGGCGGCGCACACCGCGATCCGCAGGCCATGGCCGACAGCCTCAAGGAAACGCTGCTGCGGCACCTCGGCGAACTCGAAGCCATGTCGACGGACGAACTGCTCGCCACGCGCGACAAGCGGCTGCGTGGCTACGGCGTGTTCAGCGTCAGCTGACCGCGGATGAAGGTGACGGAAGTGACGCGGGTCACGGAAGTCACGGAATCCGCCGGCGGCGTTGCCGGATTCGCTGCCTTCGTATGACGTTCTCACCCGCCGCACTGCTCGATTGCGTTCGTACGACCCTGCCGGCGGGCGCCAGCGGCACGCTCTGTGTGGCCTTCAGCGGCGGACTCGATTCGACCGTCCTGCTGGCCGCACTCCGGCAGGTCCTCGATGATCATCCGGCGTATCGCCTGCGTGCGATCCATATCGATCACGGTCTGCACGCCGACTCCGCCCGCTGGGCCGGGCACTGCGCGGAGGTCGCACGGCGGCTCGGCGTCGACGTCGTGTCGCGGATCGTCACCGTGACGGAAGCCGGGGAGGGACTGGAGGCTGCGGCCCGTCAGGCACGCTACGCGACGTTGCGGGCGTGCCTGGAGCCCGGCGACGCTTTGCTCACCGCACATCACGCCGACGATCAGTTCGAGACGCTCATGCTGGCGCTGCTGCGTGGATCGGGTCTCGCGGGGCTCGCGGCCATGCCGGCGTGCCGGGAGTTTGCGCCGGGCTGGCACCTGCGCCCGCTGCTGGGATTCACCCGCTCGATGCTCGAAGACTGGGCACGCGTTGAAAAACTTGCCTGGATTGCCGATCCCTCCAACGTCAGCACGCATTTCGATCGCAATTTCCTGCGCAGCCAGGTGCTGCCGTTGCTGCAGGCGCGCTGGCCGGCGGCGGCCGGGAACGCCGTGCGCACGGCCAGACATGCTGGCGAGGGAATCGCTCTGCTGGAGGAACTGGCCGCGGCCGATCTCGCGTCTGCATCCATCGGTCCCTGTCTCGAGGTCGACGCCCTGGCCGCACTGAGCGTCGCCCGACGGCGCAATCTGTTGCGCTACTGGTCGAAGCTGCGTGGCGCACGTCCGCCCTCGACACGCAAGCTTCTCGCGCTCGAGCACGACATGCTGGCGGCGCAGGAAGATCGCCTGCCCGTGATCGAGTGGGACGGCTTCGAGGTGCGGCGTTTTCGCGGACTGCTGTACGGCGAGCGTACCCGTCCCGGCCGCCTGCACGAGGCGACGCCGTTCGAGTGGGACTGGAGCCAGCCGCTGGCGCTGCCCGACGGACTGGGATCATTGCGTGCGCAGCCGGGGCGCGGTGCCGGACTCGCTCGTGCGCTGCTGCCGCGCACATTGCGCGTCGAGTTCCGTCGTGGCGGTGAGGTACTGCGGCCGGCGGGCGACCCCCATCACCGCGATCTGAAGAAATTGCTGCAGGCCGCGGACATTCTGCCGTGGTGGCGTAATCGCCTGCCGTTGCTATGGGTCGGCGATCGACTCGCCGCAGTCGGCGATCTGTGGACGGCCGACGAACTCTCGGCCGATGCAGATGCAGAGAGCGTGCAGGTGTTCTGGCAGGATCGACCGCAGATCCGGGCGCAGCCTCGCACTTCGTCGTAGCGGACTGCGAAAAAATTTGCGCGAAAGCCGCAACCTCATCGCTTTGCTGCTTTCGTCGCCCACCCGATTCCGATAGACTGCGCTCCCGTCGTGAGTTAGGCGCAGCGCCCTCGGCGCAGCGCCCGTTGCTCTTCCTCCTTCATCGACGGTGCTCCGATGACTCGTTATATCTGTGTGACTGGCGGTGTCGTTTCCTCACTCGGAAAAGGCATCGCCGCCGCATCACTGGGCGCGATTCTCGAAGCCCGCGGCCTCAAGGTCAGCATGGTCAAGCTGGATCCGTACATCAACGTTGATCCAGGCACGATGAGCCCGTTCCAGCACGGCGAGGTCTTCGTCACCAACGATGGCACCGAAACCGATCTGGATCTCGGCCACTA
Source organism: uncultured Steroidobacter sp. (assembly GCA_964492345.1). Classification (GTDB taxonomy): domain Bacteria; phylum Pseudomonadota; class Gammaproteobacteria; order Steroidobacterales; family Steroidobacteraceae; genus Steroidobacter. Next base: position 2,146 of record CAZBKC010000580.1, read on the forward strand.
CGAACGCTTCGTGCGCACAACCACTTCGCGCAACAGCAACTTCACCACCGGTCGCATCTATGAGCGCGTGATCGCGAAAGAACGTCGCGGCGACTACCTGGGCGCGACCGTGCAGGTCATCCCGCACATCACCGACGAGATAAAGCATTGC
>CAZBKC010000581.1:0-2295 GCA_964492345.1 uncultured Steroidobacter sp.
ACACGCCGAACAGCGAGCGGATCCAGGTGACGATCTGTTCGGAGCCGAAGATCGCTGCAATGCCGATCAATCCACCGATCACCCAGCCCCAGCTGATCTTCCCGATCGCTGCCGCACCGCCCGCAATGATCACGATGAGCACGGCCACCGGCGTAGCGATCGTCAGCGCCCAGGCCACGAACGAATTGATCCCCGTATCGAATACCGCCTGCGCAAGCACGGCAGGCGCGGCAAGAATCCCGCCGACGATGAGAGAAAGGGATCGCAACTCCGAACCGATTCGTTTGCGCATGGAAGCGTCCTCTGCCACTCGTCCGGGCAGAAGCGAATCACGAACCCGCAAGAAATCCGGTTCGAGTTTCAGCGCAATTCGAGTTGATACCCCGACGAGTTACTCCTCAATGCCTATGAAATTCCCTCCCGCCACACCATCGGTCCGTCCCCTCACGGAGAACCGATCTGATCAGATCGGTGCACGAAAGGATGATCGAGGGCACCCTCGGCCCATCACAGCTGTTCCCGCCCAAGGAGTCGCAGGGCATGAATCTGAAATCGCGACCAGCGCTCATCGCTGCCCCGCCGGGCCGTGTCGAGCAGGCGGGTCCAGAATCCCGGGACGTCCGCCCACCGCCGACTGACCTCGGCGGCGTGAGCCACCGCAATGGCATCGAGTTGCGCGAAACGCAGCGTCGTGATCAAAAGACCCACTTCCCGCTCGATGCCCAGCAACAGGCGCGGGCCGGCACCGGCCCGACCACAGTGCCAGGCGACGCTCAGCAGGTGCCGCGCAAGTTGCACTTGAGCGCCAGTTCGCATCGCGTCCTCGGATATCGCAGGCAACTGCCGCGTGCACTCGCGCCAGAACGACGCGTCCGAGAAGCGGAAATCACAAAGCAAGAATGGCAACTCCTCTATGCGCTGCAATGCCCGGTTCACCGGCTCCGCAATGCCCGACGCCGTGGCAACCTGGAGCGCGCCCTCGGCCACGCTTCGATTCAAGTCGCGGACATGCGCCATAACGCGCAGCGTTTCTTCCGTCTCGGCCGTGACCATTGGTTCTGCCGCGGACATGCGAGTACCTCCATTGGATCGTTTGCCGCAGACAGCGTAACGAGTGCGCCAGCGCTGCTTCGTCTGAGTTTCCCCGCAATTGAGCCGCATCCACTGCGCTGACGGCCATGGCCTCTCCCATCAATCCCGAGCGCGCGCAGTGGGAGTTCAGACAATGCCGTCTGGCCTATCGCCTGCTGTGCGCCGAGGCACGCACGCAGACCATCTGTCGATTCACGTCGCTCTCGGTGCATCGGCTTGCAAAATGGCGCAAGCGCTGGGGGTTCGACGAAACAGAGCGCAGCCGCGGGCCCGCGCCCAATTCGTTCGCACCCTTCTTCCGCTTTCCCGCCCTTCGCGCCGAGGGCGCCTATCTCGCCGTTCTGTGCGCGGCGTTCGGCCTGCTGCAGCGAACGGACGAGCCTGCCCGCTCGTTCTATACGCTGACCACCGGTGAGCGGCTTTGCGACCTGTTCGAGTTCCATCGGACGAGTTGCCCGACAGCCTCGGTCAATTTTGACCAGCTACTGCTGCTGGCTCGCGGCCTTCAGATCGGCAAGAGCATAGAACTTGGCCGATGCTGCGCCTGCGGTAGCGCGGTCCTGCGTGATCCCCTCGAACTTGCCCGCAGCACCTGCGATGCATGCAGGCATTCCAGGACAGCAGGCAAGAACTCGCAGACCGAACAATCGAGCCAGCGCCAAGGAGTTGCGCCTCCAAGATCCGCCTCAGACGCTCGCACGGGTCAGATAGATCCGTGAATGTCACCAATCGCGTCAGCGAGGATCGCTTTCCGCCCACCCCCACGGTGGTCAGCTCGGTCTGCCAGTAGCCTCGTTCGTTCCTCTGATACATCTCCCCCACGTAGCGCAGCTCGGTGAACGCCGCGGCACGACCGGAGGCCGTTGGGGGTCTCGGGGGTCTCTTTGTTGAACGTATAGAGCCATCATAGTCCGGCGATGGCATGCTCCCACGGATTCAGGGTTGCCACACTCGTGGCAACGAAATCAGCAATGTTTCGCGTCACTACGATCATGCCATGTACGAACGCGGTCGCCGCAATGAAAGCATCACGCTCGGACTTCGGATCTGGGACATGCAACTGAGCGCATCGACGTGCAACGGCGGTATCCATCAAGCAGATCTTCGCAACGATCCTCTGGAAACAGCGCCAACGTGCGCGGCTGCGTGACGCCTTCTTCGAGTACCTCGATCGACTTGCGCCAAGCGAGTTCTTGCGAGGAG
>CAZBKC010000582.1:0-2290 GCA_964492345.1 uncultured Steroidobacter sp.
TCACCGCCCTGAATCCTTACGTTTCTCTACCCACTCGAATTTGATAGAGCCAGAAATCTTCTATTCCGATCCCCGTGCTTCCCCGTGTGCCCCGTGGAGATCTTCTTCTTACTCTGTGCTCTCTGTGATCTCTGTGTGAAACTCCGACTCCGATTCGTCTCCGTCCCCTCCATCGATCATGCCCCTGCTGACCTTAAGAAACGCCGAGCTGGCCTACGGCCTGCATCCCCTGCTCGACCGCGCCAACTTTTCCGTGCAGGACGGCGAACGCATCGGACTCATCGGCCGCAACGGCACCGGCAAATCGACGCTGCTGAAAATCATTTCGCGCCAGGCGGTACTCGACGACGGCGAACTGGCAACGCAGGACGGCCTGCGCACAGTGATGGTGGAGCAGGAGCCTGAACTGCCTGCTGCCGATTCATTGCGCGACAGCCTGGTGATCCGCGGCGGGTTCGATGCCATCCATGACGAACGGGAACGCTGGCGCCTGGAAGCACGGCTCGACGAGTTCCTGCATCGATTCTCCGTAATACCGGACCGGGCACCGCAGACTACTTCGGGCGGGGAACGCAAACGTGCCGCCCTGGCGCTGGCGCTCGCCCAGCAACCGGACCTGCTGTTGCTCGACGAGCCGACCAATCATCTGGACATCGATGGCATCGCCGCACTGGAGGATCTGCTGATCAAGGGACCGACGGTCATTGTCATCACGCACGACCGTACGTTTCTCGATCGTGTCGTGACCCGCATCGTCGAACTCGACCGCGGGCTGCTGCGCTCGTATCCCGGCAACTTTGCCGCGTACGAGACGCGCAAGGGTGAGCAGCTCGCCGCCGAGGAAGTCGTCAATCGAAAATTCGACAAGTTCTGGGCCCAGGAAGAAGTCTGGATCCGCAGGGGCATCGAAGCACGGCGCACCCGCAACGAGGGCCGCGTGCGACGGCTGGAAGGCTTGCGAGTCGAACGTGCGGCGCGGCGCGAACGCCTGGGCGACGTCAAACTGACGCTCGACTCAGGCGAACGTTCCGGCAAGCTCGTCGCTGAACTGGAGGGAGTCGGCAAGTCTTTCGGCGATCGCACCATTGTCCGCGACCTGTCGCTGCGCATACTGCGCGGCGACCGATTCGGACTCATCGGTCCGAACGGCGCCGGCAAATCCACGTTGATCAAACTGATCCTGGGCCGCCTGCAGCCCGACGCCGGCACCGTCAGACTCGGGACCAATCTGCAGGTCGCCTACTTCGACCAGATGCGCGAGCAACTCGATCCGGAAAAGTCCGTCATCGAGACCATCAGCCCGGGATCCGACTGGATCGAGATCGGCACGGAACGCAAACACGTGATGACGTATCTCGCCGACTTCCTGTTTCCGCCACAGCGGGCGCACTCGCCGGTGAAAGCCCTGTCGGGCGGCGAACGCAACCGGCTCCTGCTGGCGCGGCAGTTCGCACGCCCCGCCAACGTTCTCGTCATGGACGAACCGACCAACGACCTGGACATCGAATCGCTGGAACTGCTCGAAAGCACGATGCAGACCTATCCGGGCACGCTGCTCCTGGTCAGCCACGATCGTACCTTCCTCGACAACGTCGTCACCCAGACGCTGGTCGCCGAAGGCAACGGCAAGTGGCAGGAGTACGTCGGCGGCTATTCCGACTGGCTGTCGCAACGACGCGTACCCGCACCGACAGCAGCTGCCGCGAAAACCCGTGTCGACGCGAAGCCCGACGCACCGCGACCGCCGGCTCCCGCCAAGCTCAGCTACAAGGAAGCCCGCGAACTGGAACTGCTGCCGAAGGAAATCGAACAGCTCGAACAGGAACAGCAGTCCCTGACCGCGCGCATGAGCAGCGTCGAATACCACCGGCAAGGACCTGACCAGATCAAGGCCGACCGCAAGCGATCCGAAGACATCGAGGCACTGCTGTTGCAGAAGTTCGATCGCTGGGAAGCGCTGGAGGCGCGGCGAGGGTAAGGAGGCCGGAGTTCGGAAACGGATTTCACACAGAGAGCACAGAGGCCGGAAGAAGAAATTCTCCACGGGGGACACGGGGAACACGGGGATAAGAAATCTTCTGTTCTGACCCCCGTGTTCCCCGTGCTCCCCGTGGAGATCCTTTTCTTACTCTGTGCTCTCTGTGATCTCTGTGTGAAACTCTTCTCTCCGCAACAGTTGCTTACAAACTGCGTAACTCCCTGGAAACCGCGGGCCAGTGGCTCTGATATAAGAACGGACATGACGGAACGCCCTCACATCCTGGTCGTCGACGACGACCGTGAGATCCGC
>CAZBKC010000583.1:0-1257 GCA_964492345.1 uncultured Steroidobacter sp.
CGTCGCACTCCACCGCCACCAGATACTGCCCTGGGCGGTCAGGATGGCGCACACCTAGATCGATCCTGAACCCTGCAGTGCCGACCTGAGAATCGGCCAGATAGCCGAGAGAGCGGATCACTGCGGCCACGTCTTCCTCGAACGGGCTGTCGGCGTCGAGACCAGTAACTGCGCGCTCCTCCATGAGTCCCGTTTTGGCAAAGTCGAGGAAACGCTTTAGTACTCGTGGCCCCTCGCGCTTGCTGCGGCTAGGATCGATATCGCCGGGATCGAACGAGGCGAATACCTCGCAGCGCACGCGTGCGCGGGAGAACAGAACGTTGAGTCTCCTTTCCCCACCTTCACCATTTACTGGGCCGAAGGACATGGAGGCGAGCCGCCCGTTCGGCTCCTGCGGCCCGTAACCCACTGAGATCAATATGACATCGCGCTCGTCGCCTTGCACGTTCTCGATATTTTTGACGAACACGTCCTCATGTCGACCTTCGCGTAGGAACCCATCGAGCACCGGATCGCGGCGCCGTTCCAGTTCTAGCACCTCGGTCAGCGTGTCGGCCTGCGCCTTCGAGAACGCAACGACGCCCAGCGACAGGTCGGGCCACGCGCGCGCATGGTCCGCCATCGCTCGCGCCACGGCCTGCGCCTCGATCCGGTTGGTGCCTTGGCGACCCAATCCGCTGCCGCCGCGAGCATATACACCTGGAACGCGCCGAAATTTGAGCCCGTAGTCTTCGTCGAGTTGTAGCGGCGAAGGCGGCAAGACAAGATTGTCGCCGTAGAACTCGGCATTCGACACCCGGATAAGCGAGGGATCGCGCGACCGGTAATGCCATTCCAGCATCCGAGACCGAAGACCGCGCGCCTCGCATAGCGACAGGATGCTTTCCATGTCGGCCGCGGTGGCGCCGACTGGAGCATCTTCCCCCTCATCGTCGTTGTCCTCCAAGTCGTCCACCAAACGGTCGAAGAACGAGGTCGGAGGAAGTTGTTTCTGGTCGCCCACCACGACGATCTGACGAGCGCGTGCGATGACGCCAAGCGCATCTTCTGGTCGGATCTGGGATGCCTCGTCGATCACCAGAAGGTCGAAGCTGATGCTGTCCGGGGGCAGGAACTGGGCCACCGAGACCGGGCTCATCAGCATCACGGGCTTGATCCGTTGCGCCATGCCACCGGCATTCTTCATGACCCAGCGGATCGGCTTGTGACCGCGCTTCCGCCCGATTTCGCCACGAATCACGCCCATCTGTCCCATCG
>CAZBKC010000583.1:1267-2290 GCA_964492345.1 uncultured Steroidobacter sp.
TCGTGCCGCGCGGCATCTGATCAAAGTGACGCGACAAGATCAGGGTCTTTGCGGATTCGATCCGGTCCCGTTCAAGATCGCGGAACAGCAGAACCAAATCATGCCGATCTAGCTCCGGCAGATCGTTCAGTTCCGGCCTCGCAGAGCGGGCCGCATTCCAGCGTGCCTCGGCGCAGGCATAGGCGAATTCGTGCACGGCTCGGTCTGCTTCAAGACGACCTTCGGCAACGGCATCGACAACCGCCCCGGCCCCATATTCGCCTGCGGCGGCGATGCTGCGCGCCAGCGAAACCCAGTCCGCATAGCGCCCGACGTCGGCGGCCATTTGTGCTAAGGCCGCGCGGAGTTCTGCCAAGGTTGCCGTGTCCACCGCTGCGCCGATCCCTGCCTGCGCCAGATCCAAACGCAACCGTGCAATTGGGGCCTCGACCTTGACGCCGGATTCCTGCACGCGACCTGCCAGCGCACGAGCGGCCGCGCTAGGATTCGACACCGAGCCGAGGGCCGTCACGACCTGCGATGCCTCGACAAACGCGCCCGATCGCTTGACTCCCGATAGCCACTGGCTGACCACAATTAGCTCAGCAAAGGCCGTTCGTTCGCCCCGCCATTCCGGGCCTAGGGCGGATCGAAGCCAACCCTCCTCTTCGGCCAAACGCTGACGCCGAGTTTGAACCTCGACCAGTTCGTCGACAAGGGCAAGCCGTTCGAGCGGCGATTTCGGCAAAGGGATAGCCAGTAAGGTTGCAAGTTCACCCGACGCGCGCCGGTAGGCACCGAATAGCCGAGCAAAGAACGAGGTCTGCCCGCGCACGATGCCTGGGCGCACCGTGGCAAGGCTAGCTGTCCAGGCCGGGGCGCCGAATTTCGGTGTGGCGACCGCCCGTGCCTGCGCCCATGCCATCCCCGCTTGCAGGCCCTCGTCCAGCCGGGCCTGACCGATATGGTCGAAAAGGACTGGAACGACGGCGGCAGCCCCCGGCGAAGCGGCAGCAAGGCGCTCGAGCAGGGTCCCCAGGATCG
>CAZBKC010000584.1:0-2284 GCA_964492345.1 uncultured Steroidobacter sp.
ATCCGACCGCCGTTCATGCCTTCCTGCAACGTTCCATCTCCGCGGAACGGCGTTCCTTGCCCAACCCTTCAGATCGTCGCATTGGTCACCCGCAGTGAAAATCACCGGCGATAACCTCGCGACCTCGCTGTCGCGTGGTTTGGCCCCGATCTATCTGGTCTCCGGGGACGATCCTCTGCTGGTCAACGAAGCGGCGGATGCGATTCGCGCCCGCGCTCGTGCCGACGGGTTCACCGAGCGCGACCTGCATGTCGTCGAGCGCGGTTTCGACTGGGACGCGCTGATCGCCGAGAGCCGCGCATTGTCCCTGTTTGCCCAGCGCAAGATCGTCGAGATCCGCATGACCAATCCGACGCCCGGCGACCAGGGCGGCAATGCCATCGTGGAACTCGCGGAGAATCCATCCGCCGACAATGTGGTTCTCGTCATCACCGGCAAGATGGACGGGCGAGTGCAGAACTCCAGGTGGGTGAGCGCCATCGACAAGCGCGGTGTCGTGACCCAGGTCTGGCCCATCGATCTGCAGCGCCTGCCGGGCTGGATTCGCGAACGCCTGGGCAGGCACGGTCTCAAGGCGGATGCCGAGGCCGCCAATCTTCTCGCCGAACGGGTCGAGGGCAATCTGCTCGCGGCGCATCAGGAAGTGGAGAAGCTGGCGCTGCTGCTGCCGCCGGGTCCCGTTACGTCCGAAACGGTTCTCGATGCGGTGGCCGACAGCGCGCGCTTCGATGTGCTGCAACTCGGCGAAGCGGCGATGCGCGGACAGACCGCACGTGCGCTGCGCATTCTAGAAGGTCTGCGCGGCGAGGACGTCGAGATCGTTCTGGTGCTGTGGGCGGTCAACAAGGATCTGCAGTGGATGGCGCAGGTCCAGCATATGGTCACGAATGGCCAGGGTGTCGATGCTGCGATGAATGCGGTCTATGTCTGGAGGCCGCGTCAGGCGGCGATGAAGCAGGCGCTCTCGCGACTCAAGCCGGGTGCGGTACGCGGCCTGCTGCTCGATGCAGCGCGCGTCGATCGCGCGATCAAGGGCGTGCTGCGTACGGACCCCTGGATCGAGATGGAAAGTCTGGTTGCACGATTCTGCGGAGTGCGGCTGGCGCGCGCGAGGGCCGCATGAAGAGGGAAGCGGATAGCGGATGGCGGATGGCGGATGGGAGAGCCGGTCGAGCCCAACCCAGGCGCTCGATCTGCAGATTGCCGACGCTGCTGTCTGCCTGCTCCGTTTCCGGCTATCCGCCATCCGCCATCCGCTATCCGCTTCAGTCCCCATGAATCCGATCGGTATTTTCGGCGGCACGTTCGACCCGATTCATTTCGGGCACCTGCGGACCGCGTTCGAGCTGATGCAGGCACTGCGCCTGACGGAAATGCGTTTCATGCCGGCGGGCAATCCGCCGCATCGCGAAGGCACGGTTGCCGGCGCGGAAGAGCGCCTGGCGATGGTGCGCGCCGCGACCGGGGATCAACCGGGTTTCATCGTGGACGATCGCGAGATCCGGCGCGAGGGCCTGTCATATTCGGTCGACACCATGCGGACATTGCGGGCGGATTTCCCCGATCGTTCGCTGTGCCTGATCGTCGGGATGGACGCCTTCCTGGGGCTGCCGAAGTGGCATCAGTGGCGCGAGTTGCTGGATCTGACGCATCTGGTGGTTGCGCATCGGCCCGGCTGGCGTGCACCGAGCATGGGGCCGCTCGGCGAACTGCTCGTCGACCGCGGCACCGGGCGCATCAACGATCTGCACGAGTCGCTCGCGGGCTGCATCTACATTCACGCGGTCACGCAGCTCGAGATTTCTTCCACCGAAGTCCGCAAGTCGATTGCGGCGGGGCGCGATCCCCGCTTCCTGATGCCCGACGCAGTGCGGGCGATCATTGCACAATCCGGGTGTTATCGACCCAAGAGGTGAGCATGTCCGAAAAGCGCGCAAGCACTTCACGACGATCTGGTTCCTCCGCCAAGGCACGCAAGCCGGCTGCCGCCAAGCGCGCGACCGGTACACAGAAAGCACCCGTCAAGAAGAAGGCCCCCGCGCGCACGGCGAAGACCGCCGCTGTCAGACCCGTGGCAAAGCCCGCCGCTGCGAAGCGACCGAAAGCCGTTGCGCCCGCCAGCGATGTCGTCCGGGTCGTCGAGAATGCTCTCGATGACATGAAGGCCGTGCAGGTGAAGGTGCTGGATGTCCGCAAGCTGACGGATATTGCGGACACGCTGATCATCGCGTCCGGCAATTCGGATCGTCACGTCCGTTCGATCACCTTGTCGGCGATCGAACGG
>CAZBKC010000585.1:0-2284 GCA_964492345.1 uncultured Steroidobacter sp.
CATGCGCCGCATCATCAAGAACCTCCTGATCGATCTGGGCTATCAGAACGTGACGGAAGCCGATGACGGTCAGACCGCGCTGCCGATGCTGCAGGCGGGCAGTTTCGACTTCCTCATCACTGACTGGAACATGCCCGGCATGCCCGGTCTCGATCTGCTGAAGGCCGTACGCGCCGATGCGAAGCTCGCCAAGATGCCGGTGCTGATGCTCACGGCGGAAGCCAAGCGAGAACAGATCATCGAAGCGGCGCAGGCCGGTGTGAACGGCTACGTCATCAAGCCCTTCACCGCGGTCACGCTGAAGGAAAAGATCGACAAGATCCTGGAAGCGAGGGCGGCGTGAGGCGCAGGCCGACTGGTCAACTGGTCTGCTGGCCGACTGGCCGGAGACCGCAGACCGCTTCGCCTCTTGCCAGTTTGCCAGCGGACCAGTCGGCCAGTTGGCCCGTAAAAGGTTTCAAATGACTTCCCCCACGCTCCAGCAACAATTCGGCCCCACCATCGCCGCGCTGGCAGGCGCGCTCGCGGCTGGCGACGAAAGAACCTTCTACGCCGAACTCGATTCGCTGGTCGAACAGCGCGAACGCAGTCTGTTCGGCGAGTTGCGCAAGCTGACGGCGGATCTGCAGTCGGCGCTGGTGCGCTTCAGCGTCGATTCGCGCCTGGTGGACCTCGCCGAGAAGGAAGTGCCGGACGCCAAACTGCGGCTGGATCATGTGCTGAAGATGACCGACGAAGCGGCGCACCGCACGATGGATCTCGTCGAGCAGTGCGCACCCCTGGCCGATCGCACCGCGAAGCAGGTCGAAGGCATCATCGAGTCCTGGCGCCGCTTCCGTGCGCGCGACATCGCGGTGGAAGAGTTCGGCGACATGATTCGCTGCATGGATGCATTCCTGGAATCCGCGAGCGCGGACATGGGCAAGGTGCGCGGCAATCTGTCGGAAGTCCTGCTGACGCAGGGCTATCAGGATCTGTCGGGACAGATCATCCGCGGCGTGATGAAACTCGTCGGCGAACTGGAAACGGCACTCGTGGAACTGGTGCGCCTCTCCAAGGGCGGAACGAGGGCCAGCGAGACGGGCAGCGAGCACACGCCGCCCGCCGCACGCGGTTTCGGCCCTGTCGTTCCCGGCGTCGATCACGGCCCCGCCGTCGGCGGCCAGCAGGACGTGGATGACCTGCTTTCGGGACTGGGAATGTGAGCAGGAAGCAGAAAGCGGTTAGCGGTTGGCGGTTAGCGGTTGGTTCAGAAGCGGAGGTGGGAAGCGGGATCACGTAGCACTGCGCTTCGCGGCAGACCTTCAGGGTCCAACCGCTAACCGCTAACCGCCAACCGCTTCAATATTCCCATGGACATTCTCAGCGTCATCGGCCTGATCCTCGCAGCGTGTGCGCTGCTGATCGGCGCCATCCTCAAGGGCGCGGGACTGGCGGCGCTGGTGTCGTCCGCCGCGTTCATGATCGTGATCGTCGGCACCATAGCGGCCATCTGCATCCAGACCCCGCTGAATGTCATGAAGGACGCAGGCCGCATCCTGCCGTGGGTGTTCCGTCCGCCCGCCAACCGGCGTCCCGATCTCATCAAGAAAATGGTCGAGTGGAGCAACACCGCGCGCAAACAGGGTCTGCTCGGTCTCGAAGCCATCATCGAACGCGAAATCGACCCGTTCGTACGCAAGGGGCTGCAACTGGTGGTCGACGGCAGCGAACCCGAGGTCATCCGCAGCATTCTCGAAGTGGACCTGAGCGTGCGCGAACAGACCGATCTGCGCGCCGCGAAAGTCTTCGAGGGGATGGGAATCTACGCGCCGACCCTCGGCATCATCGGTGCAGTCCTGGGTCTGATGGCAGTGCTGCAGAACCTCGCGGATCCGAGCAAGCTCGGCCACGGCATCGCAGCGGCGTTCACCGCCACGATCTACGGCATCGGCCTCGCCAACCTGTTTTTCCTGCCCGTTGCCAGCAAGCTGAAAGTGGCGATCGCGCGCCAGACTGAATCGCGCGAGATGGTCATCGAGGGAATGATCTCGATCGCGCAGGGCGAGAACCCGAGGTCGATCGAGTCGAAGTTGCAGGGATACCTTCATTAGAAGCGGTTGGCGGTTGGCGGTTAGCGGTTAGACAGAGAAGCGGTTGGCGGTTAGCGGTTAGACAGAAGCTGGATAGAGGAGGTTAGGTGGAGTTGTGGACGACGCGCGAGGAAGTTTCGGATCCGATCTGAACTAACCGCCAACCGCTAACCGCTAACCGCTTCCCACGATGCGCCGCCACAAACACGAAG
>CAZBKC010000586.1:0-2283 GCA_964492345.1 uncultured Steroidobacter sp.
CAACTCGTCCAGTTGACGCGCGGCCATGGTGTACCGCCCGGCGTTGGCCGCCTCACGCAGAAACGCTTTCGCTTGCGCGGCGCTGACGGGTTTGTCGCTGGCTGCACGTGTGTCGGCACGGGCCATGGCCAAACCTGCCTTGGCGCCGGCGAGCCGACGTCTCGCTGCCGCCTGTTTCGCAGAGCTGAGCAGCGCCAGGCCCCTGGCCTGTACGGCCGCCGGTCCTTCACCGTCGAGCACCTGCTCATCGCTCATTACCATCAACTCTGCAAGAAGTGCGTCCAGCAGGACAGCCAGGTCATCTTGCGGCTTTTGCTGCGAAGTCATTTCGTGTTCCTCGCTGCGGCGACCGGCTTGAGCTTGCGCAGCAAGCGCTGTCGTGCCGCATCAAATTGTTTGGCGTCGAGCCCAGTCTCCAGCCGGGCTTCGGCACCGCTGTAGCCCATTGCCCAGGCAGTCAGGACGAGTTCGGCATCCGCGTCGCCCTTGACCAGTTGCTCGATCAACGCAAGTTGCTGGCGCCCTTCCAAGGTATGCAAGGGACCCAGGGGTTCAACGGCAGTCACGGCTACGCGCTGACCTTCGGGCGCATCCTCTTCGCCAGAAGACACCATGGCGAACTGGTCAATCGGCGCGTTGTCGACCTTCTTCTGGGCATTGCTGGCGACGCTGTGCATCGCCACCTTGAGCGTCACCAGTGGATGGACGCCGCGCTTCCAGGTGCGGTCTCCGCTAAGCAGATCGATCAGGGTCTCGTGGAGCAGGTCGGCCGCAGTCATGTCGGTCAGCCCATACGCCGCCACGCGCGCCAGGCTCTCGGCGCGAGCCCAGTCCCCGGGCGACATCGCGCCCAGCACCGCCTCCCGCTCGGCCTTGGAAAGTGGTGTGTCGTCTGGTGGTTCGGGTTTTTCCATGGTTCAGCTCCCGAGCTGTATGACTCTTGGCGGCAGCGATCTGGACGTGCGCCGGAAGTTTCTTTGTGGCCGTCCTCGCCCGGGGCGGCCGAGAGTCCTACAGGGTGCGAACCATCAAGGAGCACCAGTATGAACACGGAAGCAGAAGAAGCCAACCCGGAGCGCCGGACCTTCGAAATTGTCGTCAATGGCGAGCAGCACGTCGTGCCGCGGCGCCGGCTGACCTTCGAGGATGTCGTCCGGCTGGCCTTCGAGGACGCAATCTTCAACGACGACATCGTCTACACGGTCACCTACAAGCGCGGGCCCGAGCAGAACCGCGAGGGTTCGCTGGTCGCCGGCGAGGCGGTGTTCGTCAACAACGGGATGATCTTCAATGCAAAGCGCACTGATAAGTCGTAGTCCTGACCTGCTCAGGCTGCGCAACGAGGGCTACGAAGTGGAGGTCCGCTCCGGGCACCTGCTCGTTCACGGCGTTCCCTACCTCGGCGCCACCGGCGCAGTCGCGTATGGCACCTTGGTGTCGGACCTGACGCTCGCCGGTGACGCCACCTCAAGGCCCGGCAACCATGTGGCGTGGTTCATCGGCGAGCACCCACGCGACCGCTCTGGGCACGAGATCACCGCGATCCGCCACGGCACGGCGGCGTTCCAGCTGGCACCGGACATCCTGGCGCAACACGCCTTTTCCAACAAGCCACCGGGCGGCTACCCGGACTATCACGCCAAGATGACCCGCTACACTGAGGTCATCAGCGCGCCTGCGCAATCTCTGCAGCCTGGCGTCACGGCACGAACCTACAAGCCGGTGCCGGCCGACGAGGCCGCGTCAGTGTTCCGGTACATCGACTCGGCATCGAGCCGCGCCGGTATCACTGCCGTGACGGCCAAGCTGTCTCGGCTTCGCATTGCGATCATCGGCCTGGGCGGCACGGGGTCGTACCTGCTCGACCTCGTCGCGAAGACGCCGGTGCCGGAGCTTCATCTCTACGATGGGGACCTGTTCCTGCAGCACAACGCGTTCCGCTCGCCGTCGGCTGCTTCGCTGAAGGAACTGCATGCCCGACCAACGAAGGTGGGGTACCTGGCGGCGCTCTACGGCAAGATGCGCCGCGGCATCGTGCCGCACGAGGTCTTCGTCGACGAGACCAACGTCGCCGAGCTGGTCGCCTATGACTTCGTGTTCCTGTGCATGGACAGCGGCCCGGCCAAGCGGCTGATCATCGAGACGTTGCAGGCCGCCGGGCGCTCGTTCATCGACACGGGCATCGGCGTCGAGCTTCTGCAGAGCAGGCTGCAGCTGTGGGGCATCTGCCGGGTGACCACCAGCACCGCCGCTTCGTCCGCCTTTCCGGGCGAGATGGTGTAG